>CAYGQY010000307.1:0-3053 GCA_964352195.1 uncultured bacterium | reverse complement strand
GGTGGAGGCCCTGATCGCCCTGATCAAGGAGGACGGCCGCTGGGTGGATCCCTGATCGCCCGCCCGCTCGTCCCGGCAGGTCCGCCACCCCGGATGGCCCCATCCGGACGCGCCTCGAACCGGTTTCCCCGCCTCGCCTCCCCCCCGGATGCGGGCTAGCTTGAAACAACAATCCAGCTCCATGGGGACACAGCCAATGGCCAGGGGTCGCACCGGCATCCTTCTTCTGGCTGGTCTCGGCGCCTGTGCCACGGCGGTGGTCACGGGGGGGGAATGGCTGATGGCGCCCAGCGCCGCCTCCCTGATCAGCGACAGCCCCAAGGAGGTGATGGATCAGGCCTGGCAGATCGTCTTCCGCGACTATCTCGACACCACCGGCACCTACACACCGGAGCAGTGGCGCAAGCTCCGCCGTGACCTGCTGGCCAGGAGTTATGGCAGCACCAAGGAAAGTTATGAGGCGATCCGGGGCATGCTCGGCACCCTCGATGATCCCTACACCCGCTTCATGGATCCGCGGGAGTTCAAGGAGATGCAGATCGACACTTCCGGAGAACTCTCCGGGGTGGGAATCCAGCTCAGCCTTGACAAGGACACCAAGGAACTGATGGTGGTCTCCCCCATCGACGGATCGCCGGCCTCCAGGGCCGGGGTCCAGCCGAAGGACGTGATCGTCGCGATCGACGGCAAGAGCACCAAGGGGATGACCACCGAGGACGCCGTCAAGCTGATCCGCGGGCAGGCCGGCTCCGAGGTCACCCTGCAGCTGCGCCGCAAGGGTCAGCTGGTCACCGTGCCGCTCACCCGCGCCCGCATCGAGCTCCATGCGGTGGAGCACCAGATCAACACCGGCCCCGATGGGCTCAAGATCGGCTACATCCGGCTGAAGCAGTTCAACGCCAACGCCGCCAAGGACATGCGGGCCGCCCTGCGCGACCTGGAGGGCCAGCAGGTCGACGGCTATGTGCTCGATCTGCGCAGCAACCCGGGTGGCCTGCTGATGGCGAGTGTGGAGATCGCCCGCCAATGGCTCGACGAGGGCATCATCGTCTCCACCCGGACCCGTGACGGCATTCAGGACGTGCGCCGCGCCAACGGCCGCGCCCTCACCAAGGCCCCGGTGGTGGTGCTGGTCAACGAAGGCTCCGCCAGTGCCAGTGAGATCCTCTCCGGCGCCCTGCAGGACAACAAACGCGCCACCCTGGTGGGCCAGAAGACCTTCGGCAAGGGGCTGGTCCAGTCGGTGCGGGGGCTCTCGGATGGCTCCGGCATGACCGTGACCATCGCCAAGTACCTCACCCCCAGTGGCCGCGACATCCACAAGCACGGCATCGATCCCGATGTGCCCGTCAAGCTGAGCGAGCAGGACGCCCTCAAGCTGCGCCTTGAGGACATCGGCACCAGCAAGGATCCCCAGTACCGGGTGGCCGAATCCACCCTGATCCAGCGGCTCCGCCAGGTGGGTGCGGCCGGCACCACCTACCGGCCCGGCACCGCCAATCTGCCGGCGGCTCTGGCCACGCCCTGATCCGGCCACGACGGGATCAGCGGTCCACGTCCCCCTGGTCCTTCGGCTGGGCCAGCTCCCGCAGCAGGGTCGTCAGCTCCTCGGGGAGGCTGAGCAGCAGCCCGTCGTTGCTCAGGTGCAGATCCCGCTGGGGGAACGGAATCGTGATTCCCTCCTGCCGCAGCACCGCTTCGATGCGGACATTGAGATCGCTGATGATCTGGTACTGGTGGGTGGGCTGGCCGATCCAGACCAGCAGCTGGAACTCCAGGGCGCTGTCGGCGAATCCCTTGAAGAGCACGCTGGGGGCGGGGGCCGCCAGGATGGCCGGATCGTTGAGGCAGGTCTGCAGCAGCGCCGCTTTCACGGCCAGGGGATCGGAGCCATAGGCCACGCCCACCGGCACCACCAGCCTCGAGACCGGGCTGCCGTGGCTCCAGTTCACCACCCGGGATTCGAGGAACTCGGAATTGGGAACGATGATCGAAATCCGATCGAGAGTGACCACCTCCGTGCTGCGCAGATTGATGCGCCGCACCGTTCCCTGCAGATCGCCGATCTCCACGAAGTCGCCCACCTGAACCGGCCGCTCGAAGATGATCACCAGCCCGCTGACGAAGTTCTTGGCGATGCCCTGCAGGCCGAGACCCACCCCCACGCCGAGGACGCCGGCGAACAGGGTGAGGGAACTCAGGTTCAGCCCCCAGAGCTGCAGCAGCACCAGGCTGCCGATGAACAGCAGTCCGTACTGGACCAGGAAGGCGATCGTCTCCTGGCCCGCCACTCCGATCCCCGTGTAACCCAGCACCCGGCTGCGCAGCAGCCGCTGCAGCAGGCCCACCAGGCGGGTGAGGGCGATGAACAGCGCCAGCAGGATGAAGGCGTCGATGATCGAATAGTTGCGCTCCCCCAGCCGCAGGAACGGCGAGGAGAGGCCGTCCCAGAGGGCATCGATCACCCGGCTGGTCCAGATGCGGGTGAGGGGAAACAGTCCGGCGATGATCCCCAGGGCCGTCAGCCAGACGGCGCCCTGCAGGGCCCGCAGGGCCGCCCGCAGCAGAAAGCGCAGACCCTGGGTCCGGTACGTGGCCTCCGGATCGCCGGATCGCTCGGCCAGCAGGCGCCGGAACAGCCGCCGCCAGACCAGGGCCAGGGCCCGCTGGAGCACCGCGGCGAGCAGCATCCAGGCCAGGGCCAGCCCCAGCCGGCGACGGACCTCCTGGGGCTGTCGCTCCCGGCGGGCGTTCTCCAGGGCAGCGCTGAGGGTGCGGCGCCAGTTCTCGGCCTGCTGGTCCGGGCTCAGGCCTTCCGGGGTGTCCCGGCGGGTCACCGTGAGCAGGGGTTTG
Organism: uncultured bacterium; assembly: GCA_964352195.1. Classification (GTDB taxonomy): domain Bacteria; phylum Cyanobacteriota; class Cyanobacteriia; order PCC-6307; family Cyanobiaceae; genus CAYGQY01. The sequence continues at coordinate 200 of CAYGQY010000307.1, read as the reverse complement.
CCGCTGAGGTGGAGCACCGGCAGGTTGTTGCGCTCCTCCACCGTGACCGGCGCCAGCCCACCGGCATCGGCCAGCCGCTGGAGGGCTTGGTTGACCCCATCGACCCGCTGGTCGGCGCTGTAGTCGTTGGAGGCGCGTACCCGGAAGAGTGGACGGCCGTCGAGTTCCACCTCGGCGGAGGGGCTGGGGGGCTCCGGGGC
>CAYGQY010000306.1:0-3054 GCA_964352195.1 uncultured bacterium | reverse complement strand
CTGGGGATTCTGATCCGCAGCGGCGAGGTGCTGGAGCGGATGGAATCCCTCGACACAGTGGTGTTCGACAAGACCGGCACCCTCAACCGGGGCACGCCGGTGCTCACGGACCTGCTGCAGCGGGAAGGCCAGTCGGGGCTGGAGGTTCTCCAGCTGGCGGGGTCGTTGGTGCATGGCTCGGAACATCCCCGGGCGGCTGCCATCGCCGCTGCCGTGGCGGCACACCCGCTGGAGCCCCAACCCCTGCAGGGGTTCGAGGCCAGGATCGGCGAAGGGATCACGGCCGTGGAGGCCGGCCGTGTGGTCTGGCTAGGCAACCGCTCCCTGGCCAGCCGCTTCCTCCCGGAACCTCCCGATCCGGCGGACGCGCTGCACAAACGGCTCGAATCGGAAGGCAACACGGCGATGCTGCTGGGGCGGGCCAGGCGTTGTGCCTGCTGCGGGGCCGCGGAATGCGGGTGATCCTGCTGAGCGGAGACAACCGCAGCACCGCTCGGGCCGTGGCCGGCCAGGTGGGAATCGATGAGGTGATCGCCGAGGTGAGACCGGTTGACAAGGCCGGCACGATCCAGTCCCTGCAACGGCAGGGGCGGGTGGTGGCGCTGGTGGGGGATGGCGTCAATGACGCCCCGGCCCGCGCCACGGCCGACATCGGCATCGCCATCGGCTCGGGTTCGGATGTGGTCAAGGAGGCGGGCGGCGTCATCCTGATGCGCACCGATGTCCGCCCCGTGGCGACCGCCATCCGGCTGGCGCTCGCCACCATGGCCAAGATCCGCCAGAACCTTTTCTGGGCGTTCATCCACAACACGATCGGCGTTCCGATCGCCGCCCTCGGCTGGCTGAACCCGATGATCGCCGGAGCGGCCATGGCCCTGAGTTCCCTGTCGGTGATCGTCAACTCGTCCCTGCTGCGTCGCTTCCGATCCGTCCGGCCGGACCCACAATGACGGTCCTCCGTTCAGCGGCGATGACCGGCAACCTCCAGGCCATCGGCTTGCTGATCAGCTGGGTGCTGGGCTGGGGGATCGGCGGATCCCTGATCGACGCGGGTCTGATCCAGGCCGGGGCCTATTCGATCGAGACAAATCAGCTGGGCACCCTCGCCACCTTCACGGTCTGGACCCTGCTCTGGGGAGCCCTGGGGCTCCGCCTCTACCGCCGCAGGACCGGCACCGGGGAGGAGTGAGCCCTCGGGAGGCGCACTGGGGCCCCGAACCGGATCGTCTTTAGCTCAGAGCGCCACCTCGTCGAGGGATTGAACGCAGGTCACCTCGTCCGGATAGTGGTCATGGGAGAGGCCTGGGGGCAGCAGCACGTGCACCCGACAACCGGCAGCCAGGGCCGCCCGGCTGCCCGCCGGGGAATCCTCGAAGGCCCAGCAGTCGCTGGCCTTCACCCCGAGGCGCCGCGCCGCCAGCAGAAAGATGTCCGGGGCGGGCTTGCCCGCCAGCAATTCCGGATCATCCCCGTGCACCCGCTGGCGGATCCCGGCCAGCCAGGGGTGGGGGCCCGCCTTGAGGGCCACCGATGCCCGGGAACTGCTGGTGGCGAGGGCCATCGGAATGCCGCGCTCCAGGCAGCGACCGACCAGTTCCGGTGCGCCCGCCATCGGCGGGGCCTGCACCAACAGGGCCTCGGCGATGGGCTGCCGCACCGCGAGCAACGCCTCGATGCTGGGACCGCTCCGTCCCTCCTCGCCGATCCAGTGGATCACCTGTCGGGCGCAGTCGAGCCGGCGGCGGCCCCGCAGGGCCAGCAGTGCCGCCTCATCGAGCGGGAGGCCGAACTGCGCCGCCGCCTCGCTCCAGGCCCGGGCATGGAGCGGCTCGGTGTCGAGCAGCAGTCCATCGAGATCAAACAGGCAGGCCGCGGGGGGAATCATGGCCGCATCCTCTCAGTCCACAATGGGGCCCCGTCAGCCCGGAGCCGATGAGCGAGGACACGATCGAATCGGTGCTGCAGGAAGCCCGTGTCTTCGCCCCGCCGGCGGAACTGGCGGCCGGGGCCCGCATCGGCAGCCTGGCGGCCTACCGCGCCCTGGTGGCCGAGGTGGAGGCCGATCCCGACGCCTTCTGGGGGCGCCAGGCCCGCGAACTGCTGCACTGGTTCGAGCCCTTCCACACGGTGCTCGACTGGAGCAACCCGCCCTTCGCCCGCTGGTTCGAGGGCGGCACCACCAACCTCGCCTACAACTGCCTCGACCGGCATCTGCAGGGCCCCCGGGCCGAGAAGACCGCCCTGATCTGGGAAGGGGAGCCCGGCGACAGCCGCCGCTTCACCTACCGCGAACTGCACGCCCAGGTCTGCCAGGCCGCCAATGCCCTCAAGGCCCTCGGGATCGGCAAGGGCGACCTGGTGGCCCTGTACATGCCCATGGTGCCGGAAGCGGCGATCGCCATGCTGGCCTGCGCCCGCCTCGGTGCCCCCCACTCGGTGGTGTTCGGCGGTTTCTCGGCTGAGGCCCTGCGCGACCGGCTGATCGACGGCGGCGTCAAAGCCGTGATCACCGCCGACGGCGGCTTCCGCAAGGACAAGGCGGTGGCGCTCAAGCCCGCGGTGGATCAGGCCCTCGCCGATGGCGCCTGCCCCACCGTGGAGCAGGTGCTGGTGGTGCGCCGCACCGGGGAGCCCACGGCGATGCAGGAGGGCCGCGACTGCTGGTGGCATGCGCTGGTGGAGGCCCAGGGCGCCGATTGCCCGGCCGAGCCGATGGCCAGCGAAGACCGCCTCTTCGTGCTCTACACCTCCGGCTCCACCGGCAAACCCAAGGGGGTGGTCCACACCACCGCCGGCTACAACCTCTGGGCCCAGCTCACCTTCCAGTGGATCTTCGACCTCCGCGACGACGACGTGCACTGGTGCACCGCCGATGTGGGCTGGATCACCGGCCACAGCTACATCGTCTACGGGCCGCTCTCCAACGGCGCCACGACGGTGATGTACGAGGGGGCACCGCGGCCCTCCAAGCCGGGGGCCTTCTGGGAGGTGATCCAGAAGCACCGAGTGAGCCTCTTTTACACCGCCCCCACGGCGATCCGCGCCTTCATGAAG
>CAYGQY010000305.1:0-3060 GCA_964352195.1 uncultured bacterium | reverse complement strand
GGGGCGAGCCCTGCTGGGTGGGGGTGAACACCGCCCTGCCGAACCGGCTGGTGCGGGCCACGATCGAGGGTGGCTGGCTCGAACCCTGGCTCGGGCCGATCGGATCGATCCGCGCGGAGGTGCCCTACGGCGCCAGCCGGCGCAGCCGCATCGATCTGCTGCTGACCCCCGCGGGGGGTGCCCTCGATCCTCGCCCGATCTATCTGGAGGTGAAGAACACCAGCTGGAGCCGCGGCGACCTGGCCCTCTTCCCCGACACCGTCACCGAACGGGGTCAGAAGCACCTGAATGAACTGATCGGCGTGCTCCCAACGGCCCGCTCCGTTCTCGTGCCCTGCCTCAGTCGGGACGACGTGCACCGCTTCGCTCCCGGCGATTCGGCCGATCCCCGCTATGGAGAGCTGTTCCGCCAGGCGCTGGCGGCGGGGGTGGAGGTGCTGCCCTGCCGCTATCGCTTCGAGCGCGACAAGGTGGCCTGGCTTGGGGTGGCAGCGGTGCTGGAGCGGGAAGCCGAGATCGGGCCCTGAGATCACGGATCGGCAAATTGGTAGCCGATGCAACCGGCAAAAGGTTCGCCACAGTGCAGTTTTGCCGGTGAAGAACGCTTCCGGGCGTGATCCATTTCTGTTCTGCAGCCCCCTGCGACGTTCCGCTCCATGACAGTTGCTTCTCAATCGCCTCGACGCCGCCGGCCCAGGCGTCTTCAGGAGGCAAGTCTGCTCGAGGCCCCCGAACTGCTCCTCAGCAGGATTCGCGGGCTCTCCAGCTCACGCACCCTCACCTGGCTGGCCTGCATCCCCCTGGCTCTGTTCGGTCTCGGAGTCTTCAACCTCTCCGCCCACGCCGCCGAACTGCCGGAACTTACGCCGGTCTTCCTGATCAACAACCTCTGGTTGCTGGTCGCCTCGATCCTGGTGATCTTCATGAACGCCGGCTTCGCCATGGTGGAAGCGGGCCTCTGCCGTCAGAAGAACGCCACCAACATCCTCACGAAGAACCTGATCGTCTTCGCCCTCGCCGCCAGCGCCTACTGGCTGATCGGCTATTCCTTCATGTACGGCGATCCGGTGATCCCCGGGGTGCTGTTCTACGGCAAGGGAGGTCCCCTCGGCCTCTTCTTCGATCCGACCGTGACCCCCGAGATGGTCACCGATGGGTCCCTGGTCCCCTCGGTTGATTTCCTCTTCCAGGTCGCCTTCGCCGGCACCGCCGCCACGATCGTCTCCGGACTGGTGGCCGAGCGGATCAAGTTCGGCGAGTTCGTGATCTTCTCCCTGGTTCTCGTGGCCGTGATCTATCCGATCGCCGGTAGCTGGCAGTGGAACGGCGGCTGGCTCAACCAGCTCGGCTTCATCGATTTCGCCGGCTCCACGATCGTTCACTCGGTGGGAGCCTGGGCCGGTCTGGTGGGAGCCATGCTGCTTGGCCCCAGGATCGGGAAATTCTCCGACGGCAGGACCCAGGCCATCCCGGGTCACAACCTGGCGATCGCCACCCTCGGCTGCCTGATTCTCTGGATCGGCTGGTACGGATTCAACCCCGGTTCCCAGCTGGCCATGGACGCAGCCGTCCCCTACATCGCCGTGACCACCACCCTGGGGGCAGCCGGCGGCGGCATCGCCGGCACCCTGGTGTCGCAGATCACCTCGGGCAAGCCCGACCTCACCATGACCATCAACGGCATCCTGGCCGGTCTGGTGGGCGTGACTGCCGGTTGCGACGGCTTCTCGATGCCGGCGGCCTGGGTCGTCGGTTTCATCGCCGGAGCCCTGGTGGTCTTCTCGGTCGGCTTCATCGACAGCCTCGGCATCGATGATCCCGTGGGGGCCTTCTCCGTCCACGGCACCTGCGGCATGTGGGGCACCCTGGCCGTCGGTCTGTTCAACATGGACGCCGGCCTGTTCACCGGCAATGGCTTCGGCCAGCTGGGTCTCCAGATTCTCGGGATCGTGTCCTACGGCCTCTTCGCCGTCATCACCACCTGGATCGTCTGGTCCGTGATCGGAGGTCTGTTCGGAGGCATCAGGGTCACCGAAGCCGAGGAGATCGAAGGTCTCGATATCTCCGAGCACGGCATGGAGGCCTATCCGGATTTCGCTTCCACCTCCGGCTGAGGTCCCTGACCCACCCCGGTGGGTCCCGGTGGGTGCTGCCCAGCCCCACCGTTCTCTGGCCCGTTCAGGCCCCCGGTTCCCGCCGGGGGCCTTTTCTTCGGTCCTGTTCGCAGGGCCGAATCCGTCGGTGGAGCGGCCGCCCCCCATAGAGTCGGCGGCAGCACTGCGGCGACGCCATGGATACCCGCGCCTTCAAACGGTCGCTGCACCATTCCGAGCGCTACAGCCGCCGGGGGTTCGGCCGGGCCGAGGAAGTGGCTGGCAGCCTTGAGCAGGCCTATCAGAGCGAACTGATCGCCACGATCCGTGAAAACGGCTACGAGCTGCGCCATGGCCGGCTCACGGTGCGGCTGGCCGAAGCCTTCGGCTTCTGCTGGGGGGTGGAGCGGGCCGTGGCGATGGCCTATGAAACCCGGCGCCACTATCCCTCGGAGCGGATCTGGATCACCAACGAGATCATCCACAACCCGTCGGTAAACGCCCACCTGCGCGACATGAACGTTCAGTTCATCCAGGTGGAGGAAGGGGTGAAGGACTTCTCCGAGGTGGGCACCGGGGATGTGGTGATCCTGCCCGCCTTCGGCGCCACGGTGCAGGAGATGCAGCTGCTGAACGAGCGGGGCTGCCACATCGTGGACACCACCTGCCCCTGGGTCTCTAAAGTATGGAACACCGTGGAGAAGCACAAGAAGCACGCCTTCACCTCAGTGATCCATGGCAAGGTGAAGCACGAGGAGACGCTGGCCACCAGCTCCTTCGCCGGCACCTATCTGGTGGTGCTGGATCTGGCCGAAGCCCAGATGGTCTGCGACTACATCCTCGGGCAGGGTGACCGGGAGGCCTTCATCGAGCACTTCGCCCTGGCCTGTTCGCCGGGATTCGATCCCGACCTGGACCTGGCCAGGGTGGGGGTGGCCAACCAGACCACCATGCTCAAGAGCGAAAC
>CAYGQY010000304.1:0-3069 GCA_964352195.1 uncultured bacterium | reverse complement strand
GGTCCGCCACCCGCAGGCCCCGGGGGGCGATCCGCTCGAGCGCCTCCAGACAGAGACGGGTGGTGGGATGGCTGCCGGTGCCGAAGGCACTGCCGGGATCGATGCGGATCACGGCACGATCGGCATGCTCAGCCGGCCAGTCCAGCCAGGCCGGCAGGATCAACAGCCGCTCACCCACCGGATCGGCCTGCCAGTGCTGCTTCCAGCTCTGGCTCCAGTCCTCCTCGCCCTGCCGATGCCAGTGGAGCGGGGGCAGGGTCAGGCCGAACGGCTCAGCGAGCGGGGCCAGATCGGCCGCCAGGCGCGTCCGCTCCACTGCCGGCCAGTCCGCCTCCGGCAGCCAGGCCAGGAGTTGATGGCGCCACGGGGTGGCGGGCTCGGATCGGATCGCCAGCCGCCGGATGCCGAGGGATTCCAGCTTCCAGAGCAGGGACTCCTCCAGCTCGTGGGGCGCCTCCATCTCCAGTCGCCACCAGGCCGGCGAGGGGGAGGTCAGCACCGTGACGTCGCCATCAGAGCGTGACGGGATGGGCTTCCTGGATGCCGTCGATCTTCCCGATCGAGAGGAGCAGGCTGGGAGGAATCGGATCGTCGAGGCTGAGCACCATTACGGCGTCCCCCCGCACGATGCGACGCCCCACCTGCATCGAGGCGATGTTGACGTTGTGTTCGCCCAGCAGGGAACCCAGGTGGCCGATGATCCCGGGCATGTCCCGGTGACGGGTGATCAGCATGTGCCGGCTCGGGCTCACGTTCACGGGGAACTCGTCGATCGTGGTGATGCGCAGGTCTCCGTCGGCGAACACCGCGCCGGTGACGGTGTGGCGTCCCTGGCCGCCCCGGCAGGTGAGCTGGAGGGAGCCACCGGCAAAATCGCGGCTGGCGTCGTCCTTCACCTCCAGCACATGGATGCCGCGGCTCCGCGCTTCCAGGGAGGCGTTCACGTAGTTGATCCGATCGCCCAGGGCGCTCGAGAGCAGGCCCTTCAGCGAAGCGACGACCAGGGGCTGGGAGGGATGGCTGGCGAACTCGCCCTGCAGCCGCACCTCCATGTCCTGGACCGAGCCTCCCGCCAGCTGGCTCAGCAGCAGGCCGAGGGTTTCCGCCAGCTGCAGGTGGGGCTTGAGCCGCTCCATCACCTCGGGAGTGAGCCCGGGGATGTTCACGGCGCTGCGGGCGGGAAGGCCCAGCAGCACATCGCGGATCTGCTCGGCCACATCGATGGCCACGTTCTCCTGCGCCTCCTCGGTGGAAGCCCCCAGATGGGGGGTGAGGATCAGCCGATCGTCCACCCGCCGCAGCGGTGAATCGGCCTCCAGGGGTTCGTTGGCGTACACATCGAGGGCGGCGCCGGCGATCGTGCCGGCGTTAAGGGCGTCAGCCAGGGCCTGCTCATCGACGATGCCGCCCCGGGCACAGTTCACCAGCCGGGCGGTGGACTTCATCGTCGCCAGCAGGGCGGCGTTGACCAGGTTCTCCGTCTCCGGCGTCCGGGGCAGGTGCAGGCTGATGAAGTCGGCTTCGGCGAAGAGCGGCCCGATCCCCATCAGCCGCACCTGCAACTGCTGGGCCCGCTCGGCGGAGATGAAGGGGTCGTAGGCCAGCACCTCCATGCCCATGGCCTTGGCGACCCGGGCCACGTGGGAGCCGATCTTGCCGAGGCCCACCACCCCCAGCCGCTTCTTGTAGAGCTCGTTGCCGACGTACTTCTTGCGGTCCCAGCCCCCCGCCATCGTGCTGAGGTGGGCCTGGGGCACATGGCGTGAAAGGGCGAGCATCATCGCCAGGGCGTGCTCGGCCGCCGCGATCGTGTTGCCCTCCGGTGAATTCACCACCAGCACCCCCCGCTGGGTGGCGGCCGGCACGTCCACGTTGTCGACCCCGACGCCGGCCCGCCCGATGATCTTCAGCCGCGGCGCCGCCGCGATCATCTCAGCGGTCACCTGGGTGCCGGAGCGGATCATCAGGGCGTCGTAGTCCCCGATGAGTTGCAGCAACTGCTCCGGCGGCAGTCCGGTGCGCACATCCACCTGCGCCACCTGAGAGAGGATGTCGATGCCCGTCTGGTCGATGGGATCGGAAACCAGAACCTTCGTCATGACCCGGCGCAGAGGGATTCCAGCTCTGGACCAGGGCCAGAGGCTGCCGGGGGTGAAGTGTAGTGAGCGGCGGCCACGCCCTCCCCGCTCGAGCGGGGAGAATCAGCACTTTGGGGCGAGGGTCCTTGGCCTTGAGCGTGGTGGTGGTGCTGGCCGATCGCAAGCGGCTGCACAGGTTGCGTGACCAGCTCGCCGCCCTGGACCCGGCCCCAGCCAGCCTGGTGGCTCTGGGTGATGGAGAAACGGCCATGGACTCGGTGGAGCGCCTCAACCCGGCCCTCGCCCGTCGCCGCCGCCAGCGGAGCATGGTGCGCTGGCTGATGCCGTTCGGCTTCTTCGCCGGGCTGATGTTCACCTTCATCACTGACCTTCACACCTTTTCCTTCGCGGGTCCCTATGGCGAGCCGGTCATCGGCGGCCTGCTGGGCATGGGGTCGGGCTGGATGGGCAGTTATGCGGCCGCCGCCAGTGTCCGTTCCGAGGAGGATGACCGGATCCGCAGCCTGCGCAACCGGCTCGAGGAAGGCAACTGGCTGCTGCTTGTGGAGAGCGCCGCCGGCCAGGAGATCCCCTGGTCGGTGATCCAGCAGGCCGGCCCGAAGGCCGTCGTGCGGCTCTCCGAAACTTGAGGCCCGGATCCGCCGGCGCCAAGGATCCGCTGCTGCCCCGCGCGGAACTGCTGCGGGACAGCCGGCAGCCCCTGGAGCTGGCGGCGGTGATCGAGCGGGCCGAGCAGGTCCTGCGGCGTTGGGAACCGCTCTGGACCGGTTTCGTCTCCGCGGCGGCGCGGGAGGAGGCCCTCGAGCGCCTCGGAGGGTACGAGGAGCTGCGGTTGCTGGCCGATGGCGGGGTGGAAGGGGCCGAGCGCTGCCGGCTGCGGCTCTGCCGCTCCGAGCTGGCCACGGCCTCCGGTGCTCCCGGAGCCGCGGCCGACAGGCAGGGGGGGGAGGGGCCGGACCTTGAGAGTCCG
>CAYGQY010000303.1:0-3072 GCA_964352195.1 uncultured bacterium | reverse complement strand
CTCCGGAGCCGGGCAGGCCTGCCAGGTGCGCGACTGGGGCGCCGACGGGGCGATTGTCGGCAGCGCCCTGGTCGCCCTGATGGCGACTGCAGTCAGCGAGGGGAGGCCGGTGGCGGCCGCGGCCGGCGCCTTCATCACCGAGCTGCGCCAGGCCCTCGACGACACCGCCTTGCCCTGACTCCCATGCCCCACTCCATCGACGCTCTGCCGTTCTCCGAGGCCTGCGAGCGCAACCGTGGCCCGATCCTGGAGGTTCTGCGCCACAGCCTGCCGGCCGGCTCCGGTGGGCAGCGCCCCCGTCTGCTCGAGATCGGATCCGGCACCGGGCAACATGCCGTGCACGCCGGGCGGGAACTGGCGGTGGTCTGGCAGGCGAGCGATCGGTCGGAACACCTGGACGGCCTGCGCAGGCGCCTGGAGCTGGAGGGCAACCGGGCGGGAGACCCGGGGCTGCTGCTCCCCCCCCTCGAGCTGGACGTGACCCGGAACGCCTGGCCCGCCGGTCCGTTCGAGGCGGTCTTCAGCGCCAACACGACCCACATCATGCCCTGGTCGGCCGTGCCCGCCCTGCTGGCTGGCAGTGCCCGGGTCCTGATGGCCGGGGGAATCTTCTGCCTCTACGGCCCCTTCCGCTATGGCGAGGCCCACACCAGCCCCAGCAACCTCGCTTTCGACGCCCACCTGCGCAACCTGGATCCGGCCATGGGGATCCGCGATGCCCGGGAGCTGGTGGGGCTGGCGACGGCCGAGGGGCTGCACCCGATCGACGATCGCGCCCTGCCGGCCCATAACCGCCTCCTGATCTTCCGCCGTGGGGATCGCCCCGACGCCCCGGAGCCGGCCGGGGGAAGCCCCAGGCTGGGACTTCGCTGAAGCTCCCCTTGAGCCCGGGAGCGACCGAGCCCCAGAGTGGATCCACACCCTGCGCAGACTCTGGCCATGGCGACCTTCGTGCTCTGGGGCACCTACTGCGAGGACGCGCTCGAGAAGCGTGGCCCCTTCCGCCAGGACCATCTGGAGGGACTGCAACGCCAGAAGGCGGAGGGCGTGCTGCTCACCCTCGGCCCCACCACCTGCACCACCCATGTCTTCGGCCTCTACGAGGCCGACAGCCAGGCGGAGGTGGAGGCCCTGGTGCACGGTGATGTGTACTGGCGGGAAGGGATCTGGACTGCGGTGGCGATCTATCCCTGGATCCGCGCCCTCTAGGCGCCTGGTGTCCAGTCCCGCAGGGCCTGCTGCCAGACCCAGGCGGCCACCATCTCAGGTCCCCCGTCGCCGAGCCGGTCGCCATAGGCACCCATGCGACCGAGCCCGTTGGCGGCGATCGCCGCAATCGCCTCCGGGCCAGTGATGCCGTTCCGTTCCAGCGCTGCCAGCTTCAGGGTCTTGCCGCGGCGGACGATGTTGCCCCCGTTGCGGTGGCATCCGACGCAATGGGCCTCAAACAGGGACGCACCGGAACGGGTCATCGCCGCCCCCCAGGCGGGCCGTGGCCACCAGGCCAGCAGCACCAGCGCCAGAAGCACCAGAACCCCCAGAACTCCTCGCCAGGCTCGTGGCGCCGCGCTGGAGGGGGCAATCGGGGTCACATCGGCCACGGGCTGATCGGCTGCAGGCCCCCAGTGTGGCCGGGCCGGCTCAGTCGTCGCCCTCGTCACTGCCGGCTGGGATCAGACGAATCTGCTTGCGGCCCAGCTTGATCTCGAATTCATCGCCGGGTTTGAGATCGAGCAGGGCCGTGTAGGCCTTACCGATCAGCAGATTGCCATTGCCCTGAACAGTGGCGACATAGCTGAGCTTGCGCCCTCCCTTTCCGACCTTGCCGCTGACGCCGAGATCGACGCCCTTGGCTTCCAGCAGGGCTTCGTAGAACGCGGTGAAGTTCAGCCGCTCCGCCCCATCCTTCTTGGTGGAGACGTAGCCACAGGCCCGCACGATCTCGGACTTGCCCACATCCCCGAGTTCCTTGACCTTGGCCAGCAGTTCAGTTCCTGTGAGCATCGATGTGTTCGCCTGGAATGGTGGATTACATCCTGAAGTTACATGATCAGAGCTAATCTCGCCAGGCGATGCAACCCCCCTGGCGTGATCAGGGCCCACACAACCGGGAACGCTCAACCCGGGTCCATCAATCCATGGCCCTCAGTGGGGCCCGCACCATACCGATGAAGGGGCCATTCAGTGGCCGGCCGCTTCGGCGGAACGCCTCGCCCTGAGGTAACGCTCATAGAGATCCAGCGGGGAGCGGTAACGCTGGGGCAGGGAAGTGTGAAGCCGCTCGAGGTTGTGCCAGCAATGGGTGCGCTGGATCCGCTCCAGACTCCGACCATCGGCCACCAGACGGCGTAACGCCTGGCAGTAGGCGGAGAAACCGGCCTCCAGTTCACCGATCGTGAGGGGCCCTGAATCGGCCATCGTCATCTGCTGCTCCACGCCTTGGGCCCGGTACTGACCGTATAAAGGAACGGATCAGCCACGCAGGTCCCGGCGAGCCCTGACGCGGATCCTGTTTCATTTCTTCGCAGCGCGATGGCGCCTCCCCCGTGATCATGCCCCGCCTTCGTCGTCTCCGCTCCGGCGATCACCCCGAACTGCTGGAGGTCTACAGCGACGCGGTCCGAAGCCAGGCAACCGAGCTCTACAGCCATGAGCAGGTGGAAGCCTGGGCGGGCCTGGCCGCCGGGCGGGCCCGCTTCCTCGAGGAGCTCGAGCGGGGGGAGGGGCTGGCCAGCTGCGGCCCCGATGGCATCGGCATTGAGGCCTTCGGCCTGCTGGAGCCGGCCGATCGGATCTCCCTGCTGTATTGCCGCGGCCGCTCCTGCCGGCAGGGGCGGGCCACGGCCCTGCTCCGGGCCCTGGAGTCCAGCGCCCGGGCGGCTGGCATCCTCCGGCTGCGCACCGAAGCCAGCTTCCTCTCCAGGCCGCTGTTCGAGCGGGAAGGCTGGCAGGTGGAGTGGATCGAGGATCTGACCCTGGCCGGAGTGCCCTTCCGGCGCTTCCGCATGGCCAAGCCGCTCAGCGGCGGGGACCATGGGGCTGTCCACGCTTCACTGACCACCTCCCCCTGAC
>CAYGQY010000302.1:0-3089 GCA_964352195.1 uncultured bacterium | reverse complement strand
GTTCCCACCCCGGGCACGGGAACCGGGAAGGGCTGGTGTTCTCGCTAACGTGGCATTCTGCAGACTGTCCCCAGCGGCTCCATGAGCGAACTCCAGCGCCTGAAAGGGCTCCTGCCGCCTGAGATGCAGAGCTGGGTGTTCGTGGAAGCCTCCGCCTCCGCCGACCCTCCTCTGATCACGATCGAGGAGATCGGCCGCGACGAGGTCGAGATCCAGGTCGACCTCCTGACCTGGGACAAACTCGCCCTTGACCACCGCAATCTGCTCTTCTGGCACGAGGTGGGCCGCATCCAGAACGACGCCGTTCCCCGCGATGGCTGGGAGATGGCGGCCCTGGCCATCGGCCTGGGGGGGGCGATCGGTGAGCTCTGGGTGCAGGACGGCCTGCTCCTGCTGATGGCCATGGGTCTGTCGGGTTTCGCCGGTTACCGGCTCTACCTCAAAAACAACAACGAGAAGCGGCTCCAGGACGCCATCGCCGCCGACGAGCGGGCGATCTCCCTGGCCACCCGCTTCGGCTACACGATTCCCAACGCCTACAAGAGCCTGGGTGGCGCCCTCAAGGAGCTGGTGGAGCAGACCCGCAAGAAGCGCCGCCGGGCGTTCTACGAAGACCGGCTCGAGGCGCTGCGCAAGAGCGCCGGCCGGGCCCGGGCCGAAATGGCCCAGCAGCAGGGAAGCCGCCAGTCCGTCACCAGTGAGAACGTTTATGGATGACACCACGGCCAGCCACCCGACGATCCAACCCGGCGACAGCCGCGCCCTCGCCCTGGCTGCGGCCGACGCCTGTGACGACCGCAAGGCCGTGGACATCCTGCTGATCCGGGTGGACGAGGTCTCCTCCCTGGCCGACTGGTTCGTGATCTGCTCGGGCCTCTCCGATGTGCAGGTGCGGGCGATCGCCCGGTCGGTCGAGGATCGCCTGGACGTCGACGCCGGCCGCCTTCCCCTGCGCCGGGAGGGCCAGAGCGAAGGACACTGGGTCCTGCTCGATTACGGCGAATTGATCGTGCATGTACTCACCCCCGACGAGCGCCGCTACTACGACCTTGAGGCGTTCTGGGGGCACGGGGAGAAGGTGCCGTTCCTAGGCTCGGGGGAGCCTTTGCCGATCTGAGGGATGGACGATCCGAGGCCAGCCCCCCGGATCACCACCACCGGATCGCCGCCCCCGGAGAGCCATGGACCAGGCCTGCTCGGAGATCCCCAGTCCGGTCCCGCTCAACCAGCGGCCCCTGGAGGAGTACCGCCAGTTGCTGGCCTCCTGGTTCTTCGCCTGGCCGGCCGATGGCCTGGCAGGGGTGATCAGGCCCCTGGTGGGCAGCTGGTTGCTCACCTTCCCCGTCTCCCTGCTGATCGCCAGCGGCAGTTGGCCCCTGCGTCACAACCTTCCCCGCCTGGTGGTGATGGGAGCCGTGGCCGCCGTGCTGCCGTCCCTGCTGCTGCTCGCCCGACAGTGGCTGGGTTGGAGCTATGTCCACCGTCGCCTGATCAGCGAGCGGGTGGACTATGAGGAATCCGGCTGGTACGACGGCCAGGTGTGGGAGAAACCCCTCGCCTGGCGGCAGCAGGATCTGCTGGTGGCACACCATCAGGTGAAGCCCGTGCTGGATCGCCTGCGGCGGGTGATGGCGGGGACGCTGACCCTGCTGCTGGGGGGGGCCGGCCTCTGCCAGGCTCTCTGACGCCGAGAAGCCCCCACTGCTGGCCTATCCCCCCCTGCGATGACCCTGCCCATCAGCTTCGGCACAGCCCAGAGGCCCGGTGTCCCCCCCCTGGAGGTGACCCTGCGGCGGAACGGGATCGTCGAGTCCATCCACCGGGTTCATGCGGTGGTCTGTGACCGGCGCGGCCGGGTGCTGATGCGCTCCGGCGATCCCCAGCACCTCAGTTTCGTGCGCTCGGCGCTCAAGCCCTTCCAGGCCCTGGGCTTCGTCAACAGCGGTGCCGCCGACCAGACCGGCAGCGGCGACCGTGGTCTGGCCATCGCCTGCGCTTCCCATGCCGGCACCGCCGCCCATGCCCGCGAGGCCTTCAAGCTCCTCTGGAGCGCCGATCTGGATGCGGAGTGGCTGCAGTGCCCCACCCCGGCGGGCGGCCAGAGCCCGCTCCAGCACAACTGCTCCGGGAAGCACGCCGCCTTCCTCACCACCTGCCGGCGGATGCACTGGCGCCTGGAGAGCTATCTGCAGGTGGACCACCCCCTGCAACAGCAGGTGCTGCGAGGAGTGGGCGAGCTGCTCGGCCTGCCGGGGGCCGAACTGGTCACCGCCCGCGACGATTGCGGAGCCCCCACCCTGCAGCTGCCCCTGGCCCAGATGGCCCTGCTCTTCGCCCACCTGGGCGCCTCCGAGCAGGCCGGTCTGGAGCGGCTCAGCCGGGCCATGCTGGCCCACCCCGAGCTGGTGGCCGGTGAGGGGCAGTTCGACACCGAGCTGATGCGGCGAGGCCACGGCATGGTGGTCAGCAAGGGGGGCGCCGAAGGCATCCAGTGCCTGACCCGCATGGGCGAGGGGCTGGGGCTGGCGATCAAGGTGGAGGATGGGGCCCGAAGGGCCAAGCAGGCGGTGGCCCTGCACCTGCTGCGCCAGCTGGAATGGCTCACGCCCCTCACCCTTGAGGAACTGGCGGCTCAGTTCCTGCTGCCGGGGGAGGGCCTGGAGCTCTGTGTCCAGGGGGAACTCCGCTTCGACGCCGCCAATCGCTGAACCAGGCGTCCGGCACCGGGGGCTCCGATTGCGGGATGGCCCCACCGACTGATACTGTCCACAAGGCGCCGCGGGGTAGAGCAGTCTGGTAGCTCGTCGGGCTCATAACCCGAAGGTCAGGAGTTCAAATCTCCTCCCCGCCACCATTTGCAAACACCCGGTCCCCCCCTGGGAGGCCGGGTTTTTTACTGGCGATCCCCTCGCTCGATCCCCGGGGCCAGGGGGTCCGCCGCCAGCCGCTCCTTCCTCCCTGACCAGCGCGTGACCCCGGACTCCCTGGACGCCCCTGCCTACGACGCCGTGGTGGTGGGCTCGGGCGCCGCCGGTGGAGTGGCCGCCATGGTGCTCGCCGACGCCGGTCTGCGGGTGCTGGTGCTGGAG
>CAYGQY010000301.1:0-3098 GCA_964352195.1 uncultured bacterium | reverse complement strand
CGGTAACCATGACGCTCGAGAGCTTCCGCGACGAGCTGGCCGCCACCGCCTGCTCCCTGGCGGCCCAGGCCAAGGGCCTGCTGGCCGCCGATGAATCCACGGCCACGATCGGCAAGCGCTTCGCCGCCATCGGCGTGGAGAACAGCGAGGACAACCGTCGCGCCTACCGCAGCCTGCTGGCCTCCACCCCAGACCTCGACGACCACATCAGCGGCGTGATCCTCTACGAGGAAACCCTCTTCCAGGACAGCGTCAGCGCCGACGGCAGGCCGGGCCCGCCGATCGTGGAATTGTTCGCGAGCCAGGGGATCGTGCCCGGCATCAAGGTGGATCAGGGGGTGGAGCCCCTGGCCGGGGGGCTGCCGGGCGAGAGCTGGTGCACGGGGCTGAAGGGGCTGCAGGCCCGGGCGGCCCGCGCCTATGACCGTGGCGCCCGTTTCGCCAAGTGGCGCGCCGTGCTCACGATCTCGCCGGAGGGTGCCCCGTCGGAGCTGGCTGTGCGCGAAAACGCCTGGGGCCTGGCCCGTTACGCCCGCAGCGTGCAGGAGCAGGGGCTGGTGCCGATCGTGGAGCCGGAGATCCTGATGGATGGCGAGCACGACATCGAGACCACCGCCGCGGTGCAGGAGTGGGTGCTGCGCACGGTGTACGAGGCCCTCAGCCGCAACGGCGTGTTCCTCGAAGGCAGCGTGCTCAAGCCCTCGATGACCCTGCCGGGCATGGCCTGCGCCAGCCCTCCGAGTGCGGATCTGGTGGCGGAGTTCACGCTGCGCACCCTGGAGCGCACGGTGCCGGTGAGTGTGCCGGCGATCCTGTTTCTCTCCGGTGGGTTGAGCGAGGAGGAGGCAAGCGTCTATCTGAACGGCATCAACCGTGCCATCTCCCCGGCCCCCTGGCACCTGGGCTTCTCCTATGGGCGTGCGCTGCAGCAGTCGTGCCTGAAGCACTGGGCCGGCCATAACGTGATGGCAGGCCAGCAGGCGCTGTTGGCGCGGGCCCGGGCCAACGGCCAGGCCGCCCAGGGCTTCTATGTGGCCGGCTCGGAGCCCTCCGACGGGGCGCCGCTGTTCGAGGCCAACTACAGCTACTGAGAGCCCTTTGCACTGCCATTGATCAGCCGGCGCACCCTGGTGTGGGAATGATCGACCGCGCCAAGGCGATCTGAGCGTGGTGGAGGCAACCGTGAAGCGAGCGCTGGCTGCGGCTGGGTATTCAGCTACGCCAGCTGGCCTGTTTGCCGTTGAGGGCTGAAAATGGCCCTCTATGGGGTGAACTGTGGGGTGCTCAAGGTCAGCAGCCTCGTTCAGTCTCTCGTTCACCATGAGCAAGTGGTTTGCGGACCCGTGAACCACAGCTAGCGTTTGGGCAGCGGTGGGCAGATCGCATGGCTGACAAAGGATTTCGAGAATCGGGTGATCGCTCTGCCCTGTGGTTATCGGAAGGGAATGGAGCGATGCCTTTGGTTCACGGAACTGTCCAATGACTAGTTATGCCACAAGCCAAGGCAGTCGATGACCAGAGGAGTTATTAAGCAATGACATTACCTAAAGACACGATTTCAACCGTCATACCGACGATGCGCTACAGCGATGCGAAGGCCGCTATCGATTGGCTCTGTGATGCCTTCGGTTTCACGGCACATCTCGTGGTGATAGATGACGATGGTGGGGTCGTACATGCACAATTGATATTCGGAAACGGAATGATTATGCTAGGTTCTGCCCGTGATGATGAATTTGGACGAATGCAACGTCCACCGACAACAGATGCGGTTACGCAATCGCCATACATCATCGTGGCTGACATCAACGAACACTATGCTCGGGCGGTTGCGGCGGGTGCAACCATCACTATTGAGATCAAAGATGAGGATTACGGCGGCAGGGGCTACTCTTGTCGCGACCCACAGGGGCACCTTTGGAGCTTTGGCAGCTATGACCCATGGCAAGCCCATGCCTAGCGCAAACCAGTGGTAAGCCCAACCCCAGGAGATTCCAAAATGAATATGTCATCTGCAGTATCTGTTTGCCTTTGGTATGATGGCAACGCGGAAGAAGCCGCTCGGCTCTACACATCACTAATTCCAAACTCTGAAATCAATAGCACCTCACCCGTGATGGTCACGTTTACGCTTGATGGGGTGCCGTTTCAGGCGTTGAACGGTGGGCCAAAGTTCAAACCCACGGAAGCAGCCTCACTCGTCATAAGCACCAAGGACCAAGAAGATACGGATCGCCTCTGGAGTGCACTTACAGCAGATGGCGGTTCAGAGGGGCGATGCGGCTGGTTGAAAGACCGTTTTGGCGTATCCTGGCAAATTGTTCCGCAGATTTTGCCGAAGCTTGTAGGTGCTACTGATCGACAAGCTGCTGATCGGGCACTGCAAGCAATGTTGAAAATGTCGAAGATCGATATCAAAGCTCTTGATGCTGCCTTCAACGCTTTATGAGCCCATCTGCAATAAGCCTCATTGTCTGTATTGTGCAACCTAGAACCCTGAAGGAAGCGTCATGAAGAAACTAACCTTCTCAATAAAGATTAATAAGCCTGTCAATTTCGTATTCGAAAAATTGATGGATAAGTCGGTGTATCCAGCTTGGGCAAAAGCCTGGGGCGAAGGCATGACCTACGAAGGAGAGTGGCAAGAGGGGCGGCACATTTCGTTTTTTGACAAAACCCAGGGCGGCACAAAGGTTTTAGTTGAACTCCTTGCGCCTAACGAGACTATCAGGCTGAAACATATTGCTATGGTCAATCCTCAAAATATTGAAGTAGCACTGACTGATGAGATGATGCGAAAGTGGATCGGTTCGCGAGAAGATTATTACTTCAAGAGCGAAGGAGATGATGTTACGACGCTTGAGGTTGTCATGCTGGCTGATGAGGCTTTCGAAGACATGATGAACGCATGGTCTCAAGCGCTCCAGCTTTTCAAGGATATATGCGAAGCATAACAACCGGTTGCAGCGGACGGCGTACCGCCGCCGCTGAACCGGAACGTTATCCGTATGCTGCAAACCCCTGAACGGAAATCGCACCTGGTACCAGTAGGCAGTACTTTGCTGAGATGAAGCGAAAGCAGCAGCGCACCCTTGAGC
>CAYGQY010000300.1:0-3103 GCA_964352195.1 uncultured bacterium | reverse complement strand
CTGCTGGCCGTGCTGCGCCCCGCCACCCCCCTGGCGGCGGTCCCGGCGATCGAGCAGCTCGAGGCGGTCGGTCTGGTCCATGTGGAGATCGCCTGGACTCCGGTGGGGGGGTGGAGTCTGGAGTGCCGGGAGCTGCAGCGCCGCTTCCCGGCCATCCGGTTCGGGGCCGCGTCCATCTGTGACGGGCCCGCTCTGGTGGCGGTCGCCGAGGCCGGGCTCCGCTTCGCCGTTTCGCCGATCCTCGATCCCGCCCTGTTGGCCCAGGCCTCTCGGCTTGGCATCGTCCTGGTTCCGGGGGTCTTCTCCCCCAGCGAGGTGCACCGGGCCCGCCTGATGGGCTGCCCGCTCGTCAAGCTCTTCCCGGCGGCACCCCTCGGGTCCGCCTACTGGGGGCAGCTGGCCGCTCCCCTGGGGCCGTTGCCCTTCTGCATCGCGGCCGGCGGTCTCCGTCCGGAGGAGCTTCCGCTCTGGCTCTCCGGTGCGGTTGATGCCGTGGCGCTGGGCTCGGCGCTGTTCGAGCCTGGCTGGCGGGTCGCTCCCGCTGCAGCCGCATGGCTCCGTGAGCGTGACGATCACCCCGTGGCACCGCCGCGACGGCGTGATTAGCACTGGGATGACACGTGCCCCGGTGATGTCCCAGCTCACGATTCGGATCAGCGGCCAGGCCGATGCCCTGATCACCCATCTGCAGAAGGAGATCTTCAACCGTCGTCGCAAGAAGGTCGCTCCGGCCGGCGTCGTCGAGACCCTGATCGAGAGCGCTGCCAAGTCTCAGTCCGACAAGCGCTTCGCCACCTCCTGGAAGAACCTGATGGCCGATATCGAGAAGGCGGCCGGTCTCGTCGAGCTCCATGGCAGCCGGCCGGCCGGGATCACCGAGGAGGAATGGGCTCTGGTGCTCTCCTACCGCAGCCGGCACTCGGCCTCCGGCGGCCGTCGGCTGGCCAGGGCGGTCTGTCCTCCGAGCGCCACTTCCCCGCCCGGCCCCGTCGCCCCCAAGGGCTCATCCGGTGAGCCGATCCCGGATCCCCCCGCTCACGACCCGAGGCCGCACAGCCCCTGCTGACGCAGCAGGTGATCCGCCAGCACCAGGGCCACCATGGCTTCCACCATCGGCACCGCCCTTGGCAGCACGCAGGGATCATGGCGGCCCCTGGCGGCCAGGGTGGTGGCGGCTCCGGAGGGATCGATCGTCCGTTGCTCCTTGCGGATGGTGGCGGTGGGTTTGAAGCCCACCCGCAGCACGATCTCCTCGCCGTTGCTGATGCCCCCCTGGATGCCCCCGGAATTGTTGGTGGCTGTTTTCAGGCGTCCATCGCCGGTGGGCAGAAAGGCGTCGTTGTGTTCGCTGCCCCTGAGCAGGGTGCCGCCGAAGCCGGAGCCGATCTCGAAGCCCTTGGTGGCCGGCAACGACATCATCGCCTTGGCCAGATCCGCCTCCAGCTTGTCGAACACGGGCATGCCCAGCCCAACCGGCGGGCGCCGCACCACGCACTCGATCACCCCGCCGCAGGAGTCGCCGTCGCGGCCGATCGCTTCGATCCGCTCGATCATCCGTTCCGCCACCGCCCGATCCGGACAGCGCACGATGGTGGCCTCCACCGACTCCTGGGTCACGGTGGCCGCCTCGATGGCGGCCTCGATCGTGTGGATCCGCTTCACCCAGGCGATCACCTCGGTGCCTCCGGCCCGGGCCAGCAGCTGTTTGGCGATCGCGCCGGCCGCCACGCGTCCGATGGTTTCCCGCGCCGAGGCCCTTCCGCCGCCGCTGCGGGCCTGGATGCCGTACTTCGCCTGATAGGTGGCATCGGCGTGGGAGGGGCGGTACGCCGCTGCCATGTCCTTGTAATCGCCGGGGCGTTGGTCCCTGTTGCGCACCACCATGGCGATCGGCGTTCCCAGGGTCACCCCATCCAGCAGGCCGCTGAGGATCTCGACACGGTCGTCCTCCTTGCGGGGGGTGGTGATCCTGCTCTGACCGGGTCTGCGGCGGTCCAGGTCCGCCTGGATGGCCTCCAGATCCAGCTCCAGACGAGGCGGGCAACCATCGACGATCACTCCCACCCCTCCCCCATGGGACTCGCCGAAGGTCTGAATCCGAAACAGGTGCCCGAAGCTGCTGCCCATGGGTGGTTGACGCTGGCACGAGCGTAGGCAGCCGCCCTCCTGCCGGGCCGGACCACGCGTCAGACTCCCCCGCAGCGCCGATCGTTCGATGTGTCCCTGCCCCGCTGGTCCGCCGAGTGCGTCCTGGACGCCCGGGCGATCCTGGGCGAGGGACCCGCCTGGTGGGCCGAGACCCATCGCTTGCTGTGGGTCGATATTGAGGGGCATCGGGTCGGCCTGTTTGACCCGGAGAGCCGCCACAACCGCTGGCTGGAGCTCGCCAGCCCGGTGGGTTGCGTCGTCCCGACCGCACGGGGAGATCTCCTGGCGGCCTGCGCCAACGGCTTCCACCGACTCGATCCCGGGTCCGGCCAGCTCACCGCTGTGCACGATCCGGAAGGCGATCGACCCCTGAACCGGTTCAATGACGGCAAGTGCGATCCCTGGGGCCGCTTCTGGGCGGGATCGATGGCCCTGGACTTCACCCCGGGGGCCGGGGCCCTCTGGTGCCTGGAGCCCTCCCTCCAGAGTCGTTGCCAGGTGACGAACCTCACCATTTCCAATGGTCTGGCCTGGGACCTGGAGGCGTCCTGCCTCTATCTGATCGATTCCCCCACCCTCCAGGTGGTGGCGTATCCCCTCACCCCCGAAGGCGAGCTGGCCGGACCAGCCCGGGCTGTTCTGGAGATCCCCGCCCACTGGAACGCCCTGCCCGACGGCATGACGATCGATCACGCGGGCATGCTCTGGATTGCCCTCTACGGCGGCGCGGCCGTGACCCGCTGGAACCCTCGCACCGGTACCTGCATCGGGATCGTCGACCTGCCCTGTGCCCAGGTCACCTCCTGCTGCTTTGGCGGGCCGTCGATGGATCGTCTGTTCATCACCACCGCCCGCCGTGGCCTCGGGGCCGAGGCCTGCCAGCAGCAGCCGTTGGCGGGGGCACTGTTCCGTGCGGATGTGGGGGTCAGCGGCCCCGCGGCCGACCGCTTTGCCG
>CAYGQY010000299.1:0-3105 GCA_964352195.1 uncultured bacterium | reverse complement strand
TCACGCCCCCGGCCCCACCCAGGGAAGCCGCCGTGCTCTCCCGCAGCAGGGCGCTCAACCAGGAACGCATCCCCGCCGTGCGGGCGCAGACCAGCAGGCCGGAGGTGTGGCGACCGAGCCGGTGAACCGGTCGCGGCACGCCGCCATGGACCGGCTCCCCACCGGGGCCCTCCAGGACCCGGCGCTCCAGCAGTCTCAGCACGGTGTGCTCCAGCCAGCCACCGCCGGGCAGAACCGGCAGACCGCTGGGCTTGTCAATCACGTGGAGGTCGCCATCGTCGAACACGACCCGCCACGTTCCCGGCACAGCCTCCTCCCGCCAGGGGGGGCGATGCCAGGTCAACCGGTCACCCACGCCCAGGGCCCCATCGGCCCGGAGCCCCTCGCCGTTGCGGCGGATCTCGCCGGCCTCGAGACGCCGCCTCCACGCCTCCCGATCGGAATGCCGGTAGCGGCGGGCATAGAACGCGCTCGGCTCGAGGGCGTGATCGTCCGGGCCGACCCTGTCGCGGTAGATCCAGCCGCCGTTGAGGGCCTCCGGCAACCAGCCCGGCGGGCCGGAGGATCCGGGCGGAGCGCTAGACAACCAGGCCGTTCTCGAGGGCATAGCGCACCAACTCGGTGCGGCTGGTGGTGCCGGTCTTGGTGAACAGGCGGCTGACGTACTTCTCGACGTTGCGGATCGAGGTCTCCAGCCGCCGGGCGATCTCCTTATTCATCAGCCCCTCCGCCACCAGCTGGAGCACGCTGGCCTCCCGCGGGGTGAAGCTGTGCCGCTCCGGACCAGCCGGCTTGCGGCTGCCGGTCTGCTGCAGCAGGGAGCGGATCTCGGTGATCTGCCTGGCCATCTGGCCGATGTCGGCGTCGGCGTAGCGGGCCGCCTCGGCCAGCAGCCGCTCCTGGCGCCGCACCACATTGCGGACCCGCGCCACCAGTTCGTCGGGGTCGAAGGGTTTGGGGATGTAGTCGTCAACGCCGGCCTGGAATCCCTCGATCCGGTCGGCGGTCATGCCCTTGGCCGTGAGGAAGATCACCGGGGTGCCGCCCAGCCGCTCGTCGGCTCTCAGGCGCTTGAGCAGGCCGTAGCCATCCAGGCGGGGCATCATCACGTCGCTGATCACCAGGTCGGGGATCAGCTCCTGGGCCGCCGTCCAGCCCTCCTCGCCGTCGTTGGCGGTGCGGACGTCGAATCCCTCGTCCTCGAGATAGGCCTGAACGGCGGAGCGCAGGCCCGGCTCATCATCGACGAGCAGCAGGCGGGCCGGCGCCGGCACCGCGGCCTGCTCCTGCTCCTGCTCGGCAAGGTCCCCCTGCGGCACGGGGGCTGGCACGTCCTGACTCATGGACCGGTTTCCGATGCGGGAAATCTATCCAGGTCACCGCCGACCCTCGCCCCGGGCGGCGGGAGGGTCACTGCGCGCCGGCGGGAACCACCTGCTCGCGCTCGACCCGGTTGCCGCCATAACCGAGCTCGCGGGCCAGGTCCCGCAGCTCGGAGGGCTCCCTGCCCGCCTGCTCCGGGAAGCAGGCGGCCCACCAGATCAGATGATCGAGCCGGTTGGCGATGGAGATGGCGCCACCCGGATTGAGCTCCCTGAGAATCAGGTTGCGGCCATCGTTGGTGACCCGCATCGCCCCTGTGGGGGAGCACTGGATCGTCTCGGAGCGCACCGTCACATCGTTGGGCAGCTCCTCCCACACCTTGATCCGCCGCAGCCCGGGCTGGCTGGGATCCTGGGTGACGGCAAAGACACCGAGGGCCTGCTTGCCCCCGACGATCTCCCGCTCGAGCAACAAGGCCATCCCGGCCGGCCGGTTCTGATCGGGTCGGCGGATCACCCCCTGGGAGCGGCTCTGGGCCTCGGCCGCAGGGGCCACGAGCAGGCAGGCCATCAGGGCCGCCCACGGGCCCAGGGGACCACGGATCGAGGGCGTGGCCATCGGCAGGAGGGTGGCGGCGGGCCTTGCCAGCATGGAACGGTTCGTGAGCGATGGAAAGGCCGGATGGCCCCCGCCTACCTCGACCACCAGGCGACCACCCCCTGCGACCCGGCCGTGATCGCGGCGATGGCGCCCTACTGGAGCGAGGGGTTCGCCAACCCCGCCAGCCGCTCGCACCGGCCCGGCCTGGAGGCGGCCGTCGCGGTGGAACAGGCCCGCTCTGCTGTGGCGGCCAGCCTGGGCGTGCGGCCGGATCAACTGGTGTTCACCAGCGGAGCCACCGAGGCCAACAACCTGGCCCTCAAGGGGCTGGCGGAAGCGCGCCTGGCGCGAGGCCGGCACCTGGTGACCGTGGCCACGGAGCACCGGGCCGTGCTGGATCCGCTGCGGTACCTGGAGCGGCATGGCTTTGAGCTCACGGTGCTGCCGGTGGAGGCCGACGGACGGCTGGATCCGGGGCGGCTGGAGGCGGCCCTGCGCCCCGACACCGTGCTGGCGAGCGTGATGGCGGCCAACAACGAAATCGGAGTGCTGCAGCCGCTGGCGGCCATCGGGGCACTCTGCCGCCGCCACGGCGTCCCCCTGCACTGCGATGGTGCCCAGGCCTTCGGGCATCTGGAGCTGCGGCCCCTGGACCTGGGCGTGGATCTGTTCAGCCTCAGCGGTCACAAGCTCTACGGGCCCAAGGGCATCGGCGCCCTGGTGCTGGCGGATGGGGTACGGCCGGAGGCCCAGCAGCACGGCGGCGGCCAGGAGGGGGAGTTGCGGGCCGGCACCCTGGCGGTGCCGCTGATCGTGGGCCTGGCCGCCGCCGCCAGGCTGGCGGCGGCCGATCTGGAGGCGCGCCGCCGGCGCCTGGGCGGCCTGCGGGACCGCCTGCTGGAGCAGGTGCTGGCGCTGGGGGGCGTGCGGGTCAACGGCAGCCTCGAGCATCGCCTCGCCCACAACCTCAACCTCAGCTTCGACGGCCTGGACGGGCCGGCCCTGCTGCGGGCCCTGCGCCCACACCTGGCGGTAAGCAGCGGCTCGGCCTGCAGCAGCGGCAGTCCCTCCCACGTGCTGGCCGCCCTGGGCCGCAGCCGCACCGAGGCGGCCGCCTCGATCCGCTTCGGCCTCGGTGATGCGGGCCACGGCCTGATCGATCTCCGCGGCGGTGGTGCCCCG
>CAYGQY010000298.1:0-3105 GCA_964352195.1 uncultured bacterium | reverse complement strand
CGGGCGATTAGCTCAGAGGTAGAGCACTACCTTGACACGGTAGGAGTCACTGGTTCGATTCCAGTATCGCCCACTGAATTACAGCGGAAGCAGGAGTTCGGATGGCCCCGTCGCCAGAGCCTTTCACCGTGGTGGTTGGTCTGGCGCGCTCCGGCACCGGCGCTGCCCGGCTGCTCAAGGCCCGCGGGGGCCGGGTGCTGATCCTCGAGAGTCGACGCTCCCCGGATCTGGAGAACCGTTCCAGCACCCTGCGCGCGAGTGGCATCGAGGTGATGCTGGGCACCCCCCTGGCGATCACCAGCTTCGAGGCCCTCGGTCGGAGGCCCGGTGCCGTCGTGGTGAGTCCAGGCATCCCCTGGGACCATGCGGTTCTGGAGGAGCTGCGCCGGCGGGGCGTGCGGGTCTGCGGTGAGCTCTCGATCGCCTGGGAAGAGAGCCGGGGAATTCCCTGGATCGGGATCACCGGCACCAACGGCAAGACCACGGTCACCCATCTGGTCAGCCATCTGCTGTGCCGGGCCGGCCTCGATGCCCCCATGGCCGGCAACGTGGGACTGTCTGCTGCCGAGCTGATTCTGGAGCGCCGCGAGAACGGCGCTCGGGCCCCGGACTGGCTGGTGGCCGAACTGAGCAGCTATCAGATCGAATCCTCGGCTGAGCTGGCTCCCCGCATCGGCCTCTGGACGACGCTCACCCCCGATCACCTCGAGCGCCACGGCACGCTCGAGCGGTACCGCTCGATCAAACGGGGACTGCTGGAGCGTTCCACCACCCGGCTGCTGAACGCGGATGATCCGGATCTGCGGTCCCAGGCCAGCAGCTGGGACCGGGCCGAGTGGGTCAGCGCCGGCCCCCGTCAGCACCTCCCCGGCTGCATCAGCCCCCTGCTCTGGATCGAGGCTGGCCTGGTGTGGGGACCTGGCGGTGCGCTCTTCCCGGCCGCCTGCCTGCGGATGCCTGGGGCCCACAACCGCCAGAATCTTCTGCTGGCTGCCGCCACCGGTCTGAAGCTGGGCCTTGAGCCGGCGGTGATGGAAGCGGCCTTCCGGTCCTTCCCGGGGGTGCCCCACCGGCTGGAGCGGATCCGCGAGCTGGCGGGAGTGACCTGGTTCAACGACAGCAAGGCCACCAACTACGCCGCCGCCGAAGTCGGACTGACCGCCCTCGCCGCTCCATTGGTCGCCCTGGCGGGGGGGGAGGCCAAGCAGGGAGACCCGCAGGCCTGGCTGGAGGCCCTGGGGCGCCAGGCGGCCGCGGTGGTGCTGTTCGGGGCCGCCCGGGACGCCTTCGCGGCCCTGCTCCGGGAGAGTGGGTACGGCGGCAGCGTCACCGTGGTGGAAGGGCTGGCCGAGGCCGTGCCCCTGGCCCGGGGGCTGGCCGCGGCCCACCGGTGCTCCACGGTGCTGCTCTCACCGGCCTGCGCCAGCTTCGATCAGTACACCGATTTCGAGGCGCGTGGTGAACACTTCCGCCAGCTGGTGGCCGCCCTCGGAGTGCAGGGATCCGCCCCGGAGAATGCGGCAGACTGATCCTCACGCCGGGCAGGGCGACTTCGCCAGAGGGGCTCGATACACTGGGGCACCCTCGAACCCTCGCCCCGCAAGGGTGCGGATCCGGTGATGGCCTACTGGTTGATGAAAAGCGAACCGGAGGTCTATGGGATTGACCATCTCCAACGGGAAGGGACGACCCTCTGGGACGGCATCCGGAATTACCAGGCCCGTAACTTCATGCGGGCCATGCAGCCGGGTGATCTGGCCTTCTTTTATCACTCCAACGCCAAACCCCCGGGCATCATCGGCCTGATGGAGGTGGTCGAGATCGGGATCACCGATCCCACCCAGTTTGATCCGGATTCCGCCTATTGCGATCCCGCCTCCCGGCGTGAGGCCCCCCGCTGGGACTGCGTCCGCCTCCGGTACCGGCGCACCTTTCCCCGGCTGCTCGCTCTCGACACCCTGCGTCAGACGTTCACGGAGGAGGAACTGGCGGTGGTGCGGCGGGGCAACCGACTGTCGATCCTGCCGGTGCCGGATGCCACCGCGGCGCGATTGGTCGCGCTGCTTGATCCGGCTCCGTGACGCCGGTCGGCCGGTCCCTCCCACCGCTGCCGATCCGCGCCTCCCTGGCCCAGGGCTGGGGGGCGTTTCGGCGCAGTCCGCAGGTGTTCATGGGGTTCACCCTGCTGGCGGGCGGACTCCAGCTGCTGGGCCAGCGGGTTCAGAACGGAGCCGTGGACGCCCTCGAGCAGGGCGAGGAGCCGATCACCCTCTGGCTGATCGTGGCCGCCCTGGGCCTGGCGCTCAGCCTGACGAGCGGTCTGTGGCTGTCCGTCGGCCTGGTGCGGGGGGGAGCGATGGCCCTTGAGGGTCGTCGACCCCGCTTCGCCGATCTGGCTCGCTGGGACGGAGCGGCCCTGCGGCGGTTGCTGGGGGTCGGCCTGCTGCTGCTGCTGGTGCTGCTGGTCACCCTGCTGCTGACGGGGCTGGCCGCCGGACTCGCCAGCCTGGTGCGACCCACACTCGGGCTGCTGCTCCTGCTGGCCGGCTCCGGAGTGGTGCTGTTCATCGCCGTGGCCCAGCTGTTCCATCTGCCGTTCACGGTGCTGGGGGAGCTGGGTCCCGTCGCCGCATTCCGGCTGGGTCAGAGCGTGGACGCCGCGGCCTGGTGGCGGCAGTTCGCTCTGGCGCTGCTGCTGGCTGCGATCCTCCTGCTGGGGGCGCTGATGCTGGGCCTGGGGCTGATCATCGCGGTGCCGTGGTCGGTCTGCAGCCTGGCGGCGGCCTACCGGCAGAGCCGCGACACGGGGGCCTGAGCCACCCTCAGACCAGGCCCGTTTCCCCGGTTCGCTGAAACATGTTGGTCACGTAGCAGCGGGTGATCGCCCGGCTCTGCAGCCCGTTCTGCACGAGGAAGCCGGCCAGGGCCGCCTGGAACAGGCGGTACTGGTCCCAGTTGGGATGGGCGTCAATGAAGGTGGCCATCGCGGCCAGCAGGGCCTCCGGCACATCGGCCCGCAGGCTCACCACCACCCCATCCGCGCTGGCGCCGGCCGGGGGGATGGGGTGGTGGTGAGCCTGCGGGCCGATGTGCCGGAGGCCCTGC
>CAYGQY010000297.1:0-3120 GCA_964352195.1 uncultured bacterium | reverse complement strand
AGTAGCCGTGGGCGGCCACGATGTTGTAGGTCTCCTCCTCCTGGCCGAACTTGTAGCCGTAGTTCTGGCTTTCGGTTTCGGTGGTTTCCCGCACCAGCGAGCTGGTGACGAGGGAGCCGTGCATGGCCGAGAACAGGGAGCCGCCGAACACACCCGCCACACCGAGCATGTGGAAGGGGTGCATCAGGATGTTGTGCTCGGCCTGGAACACCAGCATGAAGTTGAAGGTGCCGGAGATGCCCAGGGGCATGCCGTCGGAGAACGAACCCTGCCCGAAGGGATAGATCAGGAAGACGGCGCTGGCGGCGGCCACGGGGGCGCTGTAGGCGACGCAGATCCAGGGGCGCATGCCGAGGCGGTAGGAGAGTTCCCACTCACGGCCCATGTAGCAGAAGACGCCGATCAGGAAGTGGAAGATGACCAGCTGGTAGGGGCCACCGTTGTAGAGCCACTCATCGAGGCTGGCGGCTTCCCAGATCGGGTAGAAGTGCAGGCCGATGGCGTTGCTGGAGGGAACGACGGCACCGGAGATGATGTTGTTGCCGTAGAGGAAGGACCCTGCGACGGGCTCGCGGATGCCGTCGATGTCGACGGGGGGAGCGGCGATGAAGGCGATGATGAAGCAGATCGTGGCTGCCAGGAGGCAGGGGATCATCAGCACACCGAACCAACCGACATAGATGCGGTTGTCGGTGGAGGTGACCCACTGACAGAAACTTTCCCAGGAGCCAGAGCGTCCGCTGCGAACGGCCGTGGTCATTGGAGGTATGAGGACGGGATGAACATCGAGAACTCCATGCCAGGCGCACTCCAGAGGTGCAGACACAGGTTTCGACCCCACAACGCTAGGGACGAGACGTTTGCAAGCCGACCGATCAGACGAAACGTTGCGTCGCTTCAGCCTTCATCATGAAGCTGTTCATGACATTGTCATGAAGCTGTGTCAAGCGCGGCTCCCGCACCCGGTTCGCCCGGCCTCGCCTGCTCCAGCAGCCACTGCCGACCCTGGGCGACGAATCCGCCCCAGTTCAGCTTCTCCTGGTCTGCCGCCCGCGCCACCAGCAGGGGGGCCTGGCGGCGCAGCTCGGCCAGATCCGCCTGGGCCACGCCGCTGGAGAGGGCCAGCACATCGGCCATGGCATGGCCCACCACCCGGGTGAGATAGGCGGCGCTGAGCGCCTGCAGGGCTCCCCCCACCAGCCAGGCGCTGCCCTCGAGGCGCATCAGGGCCAGCAGAGACTGGCTGGTCCACTCGGTGATCCCCAGCGCCAGGGCCGCCCGGGCGAGCTCCGTGGCCGCCTCCCGCAGCTGGTCGGGGCCCCAGGGGCACTCCCAGAGCCGGGCCATCTCCTGGAGCAGGAGACCGTTGGCCACCGCCAGCACCAGCAGATCGACACTGGGCAGGGGAGCCGCGAAGACGCCGGCCGCCACAAGCCACTGGGTGCGCTGCAGCTGACCGCGCCAGCGCTCGCGCCGCAGCGCTTCCAGCTGGCCCTGCCACTCGCCGTGCAGGGCCTCCAGACAGCGCAGCTCCGTCTGGATCCGGGTCTGACGGCCCGCCTGGCGGAGCTGCCCGCCCAGCGGAGCCAGGGCCTGGGTCAGGGCTTCGGGGCCGCCGGACCAGACGTGCAGGTGCGGGACCAGTCGGACGGGCAGCTGGGCGCGGATCTCCCGGTCCCGGAGGTCCCGCGTCGGCCCCGCCTCCAGCCGCACCAGCAGGGCCACCCACTGGCGCTCCGGCAGGGTGTCCAGCCAGCGCAGCTCAGCGGCCCCCAGCGGAGCCTCCAGCCAGACCAGCAGCAGGTCGCACTGCACGAACGGCTGGGGCCAGCACCAGCCGGCACTGGCGGCGGGCAGGGGATGACCCCAGTGCAGATGAAGGCTCCGGGGACCGCGCAGGGCCTCCAACAGGGCCGGCCGGAGTGTCTGCGGCGGCATGGAGACGCCGGCGAGGCCCACCTCGATCCGCTCCCGCCCCTCCCGCAGCCGCAGCTGCTCGAGCCGGGTCCGCCGCGCCAGCTGGGTGGCGCGGACCTCCGAAGCCTCAGCCGGCGGCTCCAGGCGTTCGAACTGGCTGAGCAGGGTGTCGCAGCGGCTGATCCAGCCGCTCCAGGAGGAGGGGAGGCGGGGACGGATCGTGCGCTGGCCCCGACCCAGCCACCACCAGAGACCGGCCGCCCCCGCCACGGTCAACGCCCCGGACCAGGGTCCGTCCAGGCTGTCGCCCAGCACCCAGCCACTGGCCAGCACCAGGGCCAGCGGCTTCCAGGGCAGGACCCCCAGCCGGATCGGCCCCAGACCCACTCCGCTGGCGGTGGGGCTCGGATCGGCGGGGGTCGTCAACAGCGTGCACCGCGGCCGGAAGCAGTGCATCTCTAGCTCAGCCGACCGGGGCTGCCCAGCCGCGGGGCGGCGCGGGGGCGATCCGTTCGTGCCGGTGTGGCCACCGCGGCGCCGCAGGGGGCGGATCCACGGCAGCCTGGACAGGCCTCCCCTGGCCCGTCCGTGGCGAGTCCTTCCGTGCCCAGATCTCCCTTCCACGGGCCATGGGCAGGTCCGCACGCCCGCTACCTGCCCAGCCTCACCCCCCGCCAGCAAGGGCAGTTGGCCGGCGCCCTCGAGCAGCAGCAGCGACGGGAGCGCTGGGACGGGGAGCTGCCGGTGCTGCTGCTGAACCGTTGCTGGCTGCGGCTGGAATCGGTGCCGGTGGAGCGGCTGGCCCAGCGGCTGCCCCCCGACGCCACCGCGGCGGCCCCGGAACTGGAGCGCTTCCGCCACTGGCGCCGGGCGGGACTGGGCGTCCTGGCCGCCGAAGCCCGCTGCTGGGAGGAATTCGGACCCCATGCCTGCCGGGCGGCCCTGCGGCGCCACTGGGAGGCCCGGGAGCGGGGCCACCACGGCTGGACCCTGGAAACCTATCTGGACCTGCTGGGGCAGTACCGCGTGCGGATCGAGGCGAGCGGCCCCAAGCCATTGCCCCTGATCGTGCTGGCCCGTGGCGGCGGTGACCGAGGCGACCATGAGCTCCACTGGCTGGTCGCCTCGGGCGGCATTGATGCGGCACACTTGCCCCCTGATTGAAGGCTCCGGCGATGGCCGACGAGAACAGCGCAGCCGCTC
>CAYGQY010000296.1:0-3125 GCA_964352195.1 uncultured bacterium | reverse complement strand
GGGTGGAGGGAAGCTCCAGGGCCGCCAGGATCTGCTGCCAGAGTTCGGCGAGATCCGGGGCTGCGCCGGGACCCGGAGGGTCCCCGTGTCGAGCGCCCACGGCCGGGACGGCCAACTCGGGGGCAGGGCTGGGCTGGGAAGACCGAGCCCCAGGGGCCGGTGGAGGCGGAGCTGCCGGAGTCGGTGGCAGGGTCTGGGCCCGGGGAGTTCCGGGCTGGCCAACCGGCTACGCCCCGGGGGTGGAATCGGCCAGGAGTCCCAGCAGCAGCACCTCCAGCCACAGCCTGGGCTGGACGCTCTGGCGCAGCTGCTGCTCGCTTCCTTTGAGCTGGGCTTGCCAGTGCAGCAGGCGGGCGCCGCCGATGCGGCGAGCCAGGTCGGGGAGCTGGGGCTGGAAGGTCGCGGAGACCTGGCTCAGGTCCAGTCGATCCGGGGCGACGCCGGCCAGCACCAGATCCCGCAGCAGGCTGGCCAGCCCCTGCAGGACGGCCCCGGGCTCCCGACCCCGGTCCAGCAGCCGGCGGCAGGCCTCCAGGATCCCGAGCGGATCCCCGGTCGCCATGGCGCCCACGAGCTCCAGCAGGTCCGCTTCCGGCACGGCCCCCAGCAGCTCCCAGACCGCCGAGGCCTCCACGGGGGGAGGAAGAAGGCTGAGTTGATCCAGCAGGCTCTCCGCATCCCTCAGCCCTCCCTGGGCCCGCAGGGCCACCACGTGCAGGGCCTCCGCAGTGACGCCGATCGTCTCCTCGGCGGCGATGAAGCGCAGGTGCTGCTCCAGGGCCTCCAGGGGGATCCGGCGAAAGTCGAACCGCTGGCACCGCGAGAGGATTGTGGGCAGCACCCGCTGCGGGTCGGTGGTGGCGAGCACGAAGACCACCCGGGGCGGCGGTTCCTCCAGGGTCTTGAGCAGGGCGTTGAAGGCCGCGGTCGAGAGCATGTGGCACTCGTCGATCACGTAGACCTTCCAGCGGGCCTGCACGGGCGCGAAGCGGGAACGCTCGATCAGGTCGCGGATGTTGTCGACCCCGGTGTTCGAGGCCGCATCGATCTCGATCACGTCGAGGGCCTGTCCCGCGGTGATCGCTCGACAGAGCTCGCAGAGGCCGCAGGGTTCGGTGGTGGGGGCGCTGGTGGCGAGGCAGTTGAGCGAGCGGGCCAGGATCCGGGCGCTCGAGGTTTTCCCGGTGCCGCGCGGCCCGCTGAACAGGTAGGCGGGGGCGATCCGGTTCTGGATGAGGGCGTTGCCCAGGGTCGTGCTGATCGCCTCCTGCCCCACCAGCTGGTCGAAACGCTGGGGCCGGTATTTGTGGTGGAGCGGCTGGTAGGCGCTGGCCCCGGTCATGGCGTCGGGTCCCCGGATGGCCCCGGGGACCGGGGCTCCAGGGGCACGCCCGGACCGAGCAGGCGCTCCAGCCGGCCCTCGATCTCCTCCACTTCGCTGAGCTGATCGGCCAGGTTCTGGGCCGCCAGTCGCGCCCGGGCCAGCTGATCCCCGTCGAAGCCCTCGCCCCAGCGGGCTTCCGCCTTGGCGAGCTCCGCCTCCAGGGTCTCCTGGAGCTTCAGTCGCAGCCCGTCGAGCTGCTCCAGGCTCTGCCGGGCCAGCTCACGACCTTTCTCCAGCTGGCCGGCGTCGAGGCCGAGCCCCTGCCGGAGGAGCAGGCGCACGCCGGCGATCAGGGCCGCCGGCACGAATTGCCCGATCGCCAGGGCTCCCAGGCTGCCGGTGTGGAGCCAGCTCTCCACCTGGGTGCTGCGGTGGCGGCCGGTCTTGCACCAGTGGGCGAAATGCTCGCAGTTGTTGAACAGCATGTTGTAGCGCTGCTCCCCCAGCCGCCCCATGGCCCGGCGCAGGGTGACCCCCACCGGGGAAGCGGTTCCGGGCTCGTAGGGCACCACGCTGATCAACTCGCCGCGGCTGAACTCCGTCAGCGGGCTGCGCAGAATTTCCCTCCCCTCCAGGTAGTGGGCCACGCTGCCGTCCCCCAGATCGATGCCGTGGTGGTTGAAGAGACCGTGCTGCCGGGGGACCTGCAGGTGGTCGGCGGCTGCCATGGGATGGGGAGGGGGAGGAATGGTCGCTCGGTTCAGGCGGTGGCCTGCTGGTCGATCACGCCGGGGTAGGGAAGCACCTTGGCCTGGCTGCGCTGCTCAACCATCTCGCGGGTGATCGTGAAGCGGGTCACTTCGGTGGTGGAGGGCAGGTCGTACATCACATCCAGCATCAGCTCCTCCACGATGCCGCGCAGGGCCCGGGCACCGGTGCGGCGCCGGTGGGCCTCCTTGGCGATCGCTTCGACGGCGCCGGTCTCGAAGTCCAGCTCCACGCTGTCCATGCTGAGCAGTGTCTGAAACTGCTTGACCAGGGCATCACGTGGTTCGGTGAGGATGGCCTCGAGCGCGTGGGTGTCGAGGGGCTCGAGCACGGCGCTCACCGGCAGCCGTCCGATGAACTCCGGGATCAGGCCATAGCGCACCAGATCATCGGGTTCGAGGTGGCGCAGCACGTGACTGGCCTGCACCTCGCGATGGCCCCGGCTGCGGCCGTCGGAGGGGAGAAAGCCGATCGAGTTGCGGCCCAGCCGCCGCTGCACCACGTCCTCCAGGCCCACGAAGGCTCCGCCGCAGATGAACAGGATCTGGCTCGTGTCGACCTGAATGCAGTCCTGATACGGGTGCTTGCGGCCCCCCTGGGGCGGCACGTTGGCCACGGTGCCCTCCAGCATCTTGAGGAGAGCCTGCTGGACACCCTCTCCCGAGACATCGCGGGTGATCGAGGGGTTCTCGCTCTTGCGGGCGATCTTGTCGATCTCGTCGATGTAGATGATGCCCCGCTGGGCCTGCTCCACATCCAGATCGGCCTTCTGCAGCAGCCGCAGCAGGATGTTCTCCACGTCCTCACCCACGTAGCCGGCTTCGGTGAGGGTGGTGGCGTCGGCCACGGCGAAGGGCACGTCGAGCAGCTCGGCCAGGGTCTGGGCCAGGAGGGTCTTGCCGCAGCCGGTGGGACCGATCAACAGGATGTTGGACTTGTGGAGCCGGGTGGCGCTGCGGTCGGCCTCCCCCTTGCCGTCGCCCTGCCAGGCGAGGCGTTTGTAGTGGTTGTAGACCGCGACGGAGAGGACCTT
>CAYGQY010000295.1:0-3132 GCA_964352195.1 uncultured bacterium | reverse complement strand
GGAGGCCTACAGCCGCCTGTTCGCCGACCATCCCCTCGCCCTGTATCTGGTCAACAGCACGGTGGTGAGCCTGGTGGCGGTGCTGGGGAATCTGCTGTTCTGTTCCCTCGCCGCCTACCCCCTGGCCCGCATGCGCTTCGCCGGCCGGGGGCTGGTGCTGGCCCTGGTGGTGGCCACCATCCTGATTCCCTTCCAGGTGGTGATGATCCCGCTCTACCTGCTGATGGTGCAGCTGGGCCTGCGCAACACGCTCTGGGCCCTGATCCTGCCCCAGGCGGCCACCGCCTTCGGCATCTTCCTGCTGCGGCAGAGCTTCCTGGGGGTGCCGGTGGAACTGGAGGAGGCAGCCCGCATCGATGGCTGCACGCCGCTGGGGGAGTGGTGGAACGTGATGCTGCCCGCTGCCCGGGCGGATCTGATCACCCTGGCGATGTTCGTGTTCATCGGCACCTGGAGCGATTTCCTCTGGCCCCTGATCATTTTGGATGAT
The DNA here is from genome assembly GCA_964352195.1 of uncultured bacterium. GTDB lineage: Bacteria > Cyanobacteriota > Cyanobacteriia > PCC-6307 > Cyanobiaceae > CAYGQY01. The sequence goes on along the minus strand of CAYGQY010000295.1, from coordinate 2,642 downwards.
CCCGATCTCTACACCCTGCCGCTCGGACTGCAACAGCTGGCCAGCAGCTTCTCGCTGGACTGGCGCCTGGTGGCGGCCGGCTCGGTGGTCTCGATCCTGCCGGTGCTGGCGCTGTTCATCGTGCTGCAGCGCTTCATCCTTCCCAGCGCCAGCGGCGACGCCGTGAAGGGCTAGGGGGCGGGGCCTGGGCCGGAGGGGCATGTCGATCTGTGCGGATCACCCCGGCCGGCTGAAGCACACCGGAGCCGGTCGGTAGCGTCGCCCTGCGAAGTCGGATGCGGAACACTCGCCTGATGGAGACCGGCCTGGTTCTGCAGAACCTGCTCTCGCCGCCGGTGCTGTTCTTCGCCCTGGGCGTGGTGGCGGTGCTGGTGGCATCCGATCTGGAGATCCCGGCTCCGCTGCCGAAACTCTTCTCCCTCTACCTGCTGCTGGCGATCGGCTTCAAGGGGGGCGTCGAGCTGCTCCACAGCGGCCTGGGCCCCCAGGTGCTGAGCACGATCGCCGCGGCGATGCTGATGTCGGCACTGGTGCCGCTCTACAGCTACGCCGTGCTGAGGCGGCGGCTCGACCCCTTCAATGCCGCCGCGATCGCGGCCACCTACGGCTCGATCAGCGCCGTCACCTTCATCACGGCGGAAACCTTTCTCGGCCTCTCCGACACCCCCCATGACGGGTTCATGGTGGCAGCCCTGGCCCTGATGGAATCGCCGGCGATCATCATCGGTCTGCTGCTGGTCCAGCTGCTCGGCGGCCGGAAGCCGGCCCAGCCGAGCGACGGCCAGGGCCTGCGCTGGGGCGCACTGCTGCGGGAGGCCTGTCTGAACGGGTCCGTGCTGCTGCTGATCGGCAGCCTGGTGATCGGGGCGCTGGTGGCGGCCTTCAGCCCGTCGGGGCTGGAGAAGATGGAGCCCTTCACCGGTCAGCTCTTCTACGGCACCCTCAGCTTCTTCCTGCTGGACATGGGCATCGTGGCGGCCCAGCGGCTGGGCGACCTCCGGCAGGCGGGGGCCTTCCTGATCGGATTCGCGCTGCTGATGCCCCTGTTCAATGCCCTGGTGGGGCTGGGGGTCTCATGGCTGCTGGGCCTGCCCCGGGGAGATGCCCTGCTGTTCATGGTGCTCAGCGCCAGCGCCTCCTACATCGCGGTGCCGGCGGCGATGCGGATGACCGTGCCCCAGGCCAACCCCAGCCTCTACATCTCCACCGCCCTGGGGGTCACCTTCCCGTTCAACATCGTGGTGGGCATTCCCCTCTACATGGCGATCGTGGATCGGGTCATCCCCGCCCGCTGAGAGCCGAACCCACCATGCGACGCCTCGATCTGATCTGCAGCGAACGGGAACTGGAACGGGCGGTGCGGCTGATCGATGCCGCCGGAGCCCCGGGGTACTCGGTGATGCGCCATGTGACGGGCCGCGGCCCCCATGGAGCGGTCTCCGAATCGATGGAGTTCAGCGGCTTCGGCGCCAACGCCCACGTGATCGTGTTCTGCGAGGAGGAGGTGCTCGAGCGGCTCCGGGACGCGCTCCGGCCGATCCTGGAGTACTACGGCGGGGTGGGCTTCGTCTCCACCGCCGAGCCGTTCTGAGCGCCAGCCCCTTTCCCCCGCATGGCCACCGATCCAGCCCTCGCCGCCTTCGGCTCCAGCTTCACGGCGATCACCCTGGCGGAGCTGGGCGACAAGACATTCTTCGTGGCCCTGCTGCTGGCCGCCCGCCACCGTGGCCGCTGGGTGTTCCTGGGAGCGTTCCTCGCCCTGGCGGCCGTGACGCTGATCTCGCTGGGGGTGGGCTACGGCCTGCGCACCCTGCTGCCCGCCGCGGTGGTGCCATGGCTGGCGGCGGCCCTGTTCGGCGGTTTCGGCCTCAAGCTGCTGGTCGATGCCCAGACCATGGGCGGCGAAGCGGCGGAGCAGGAGGCCCAGGAAGCCGAGGATCTGGTCAACGCGGCGGAGGGGGACCAGACGATCCGCGGCGGCGGGGCGGTGGTCCGGGAGGCCTTCCTGCTGGTCTTCCTGGCCGAGCTGGGGGACCGCACCCAGTTCGCCACCGTGGTTCTGGCCACGGCGCCGGCCTTCACCTTTTCGGGTCTGCTCGCCGGCACCCTCGCCGGCCACGCCCTGGTGACGGGCCTGGCCGTGGGGGCCGGCAAGTGGATCGGCCAGCGAATCTCCGAACGCCTGCTCTACCGCCTCAGCGGGGGCCTGTTCCTGGTCTTCGCCGCCGTCGCCCTGCGGGAGGCCCTGCTCTGAGTGCCCCACCTGCGTGGGGCATCAGCCGCCAGCCGGGCCGTAGTGAGAGCAGCGGTCGCAGGGCCCCTCGGGGAGCACCGCGCAGCGGAGCAGGGGGGTGCGGGCGTTGAAGCGGCAGCTGGGATCCCCGATCACCCAGCGGCCGTTCCACCAGCGGGCATCCGCGGGACGGTACTGGGGCTTGACCTGCAGTGCCACCGCAGCGAGTTCATAGCGCCCGTTGCGCAGCTGATACCGATGGTGACGCTGCAGCACCAGGAAGCTGCGCTCCCCATGGAGCAGCCAGCGGCCCGGCTGGGGCACGGATCCCAGATCGGGAAGATCGAGGTGATCCAGCAGCCGGTCGCTGCCCGCCTGACGCAGTTCGACGCGGAGGGGGGGCTGGGGG
>CAYGQY010000294.1:0-3133 GCA_964352195.1 uncultured bacterium | reverse complement strand
CCGCGGATGGGCCAGCAGGCCGCGGCAGAGTCCATCCATGCCCCCCACGCCCCGGTAGAGGGGCCCCTCCAGCTGCGGATCCTCGGGATGGGGGCACCGCTGGCCGTCGCCATCGAGACCAGCGGTGCCACCCGACCAGGGTTCGATCCAGCCCCCCACGCCGGAGTGGTGCCAGCAGCCGGGGTTCGGGCTTGCCGCTGATGTTGAACAGCGGGGCGCCGTGGTCGACGCGGCCTCCCGGGCCCCATCCCCCCGCCTCACCAGGGGACTCCGTGCAGCTTGGGCAGCGGGGCCGTCTGGCTGGTGACCGCCAGCAGACGGGGGATGCGATGGCTGTTGTAGACCCGGAATTCACGGACCAGGGAGGCCCCCTCCTCCCGCACCGCCTGGTTGATCACCCGGGAGCCGTCGTGATCGGAGACGGAGCGGTGGAACGTGCCCGGCGGGATCCGCAGGATGTCGCCGCCGGTGTCGAGCCGCACGATGTGAAACGGGTAGTTCCAGCCGAAATTGACCAGGTAAAACGTGCGCCCGCCCTGCACGGCCAGCAGGTTGTCCTCCTGGTGGGGGTGCAGGTAGAACTGCCAGGCGCCACGGCCGGGGTCGTTCGGGGGGCTCACGGCCGGACCCCTGTGCACCACCAGGTCCCGGGCATTGGAGCGGGGCACGGTGATGTCGAAGAAGCGGACACCGGGGGTGTCGCGGAAGGTCTCGTAGGGGATGAGCGCGAACATCGGCGCCGGCTTCGGCGTCCCGGGCTCCCCCTGGGATGGGGCGGCAAGGGTCATGGGACCTGGCCAGCTGGACCTGGCACCGGATCTAGGGTCTGATCACCCATCGTGCCATCCGGATACCCCCCCTCGATCGAGCCCTTCTGAGCCGGCGAACCGGCTCAGAAGGGGATCGGCATCTCCACCTCGGCCGGCTCCGGTGCACAGAGGGCCACCCGCTCCTCCACCACCTGGCCGATCACCACGATCGAGGGGGACCCGAAGCCCAGCGCTTCCACCCGGTCGGCCAGGTCCCCCAGGCGGCTCACCAGCTCCCGCTGCCCCCGAACGGTGCCCTGCTGGATCACGGCGGCGGGAGTGTCGGACGACAGACCGCCGGCCATCAGTTCCTCGCCGATGCGGCGGAGGTTGTGCAGCCCCATGTAGATCACCAGCCCGTCACTGCTGCGGGCCAGCCCTCGCCAGTCGACGCCGGGACGGGCCTTGTCGATCTCCTCGTGGCCGGTGACGAAAGTGACGCTGGAGCCAGCGCGGCGATGGGTGACGGGGATGCCCACGTAGGCAGGGGCGGCGATCCCCGCCGTCACCCCCGGCACCACTTCCACCGGCACCCCGTGCCGGGCCAGGTGAGCGGCTTCCTCGCCACCGCGGCCGAACAGGAATGGATCGCCCCCCTTGAGCCGCACGACCGTGCGGCAGCGGCCGGCCAGTGCCACCAGCACGGCGTTGGTGCTGGGCTGGGACACGGAGTGGTGGCCGCGCCGCTTGCCGACGAAATGGCGCTCACAGTGGGCCGGCACCAGCTCCAGCAGGGCGATGGGCACCAGGGAGTCGTAGACGAGGGCGTCGCAGCGCCGCAGCAGGCGATGGGCCTTGAGGGTGATCAGCTCCGGATCGCCGGGCCCGGCCCCCACCAGGTACACGGTCCCCAGGGGCTCGGCCAGCGGCTCCTCCTCGGGGATGGCGGCCCGGGTCATGGCAGGGCCTCGAGCTGCTCGAGCAGCAGGGTGCGGAACCGCTCCCGCTGCAGCAGCGGCGGACCCACCTGGTCGGACAGGCTGTCGGTGAGCCGGTTGGCGGCCAGGGCCAGGGGCAGGGCAGCGCCGCGGATCGCCAGCTTGAGCTCCTCGAAGTCAGCCGCACTGTATGGAGTGGCGAGGCAGCGTGCCTGGACCGTGTGCTCGAGATGGGCCAGGTAGCGGGGGGCCAGGGCACCGTCCAGGGGATGGTGCAGCAGCAGCGGCCGGGCGTCCGGGCCGTTGCCGTCGGGTTCGGCGGCGGCCACGGCGGCCGCTTCCTCCGCCAGGCTGCGCTGCCAGAGGGGCCAGCCCCCCAGGAAGGGCAGGCGCCGCACCGGCCCGCTGCGGCGCCAGTGGGCGGCGATGGCGGGCAGATCGAGGCGGACATGGGCTCCGGGGAGCAGGAAGAGCGGCACCAGGGTCAGCGGGGCCTCCGTTGCACCGCCGGCCGGCGAGGTGCGCAGGGGCTCGGGACGCGGCGGTGCGTCGGCGGTCAGCGCCTGGAGCCGGACCGGCGCCCCGCGGCGGCGGGCCAGCTCCAGGGCCAGGTTCTGCAGTTCCGCTGGGATCTCACCACCGGCGCGGCCATGCACCACCAGGAGCAGGGCGCTGACGGGGAGGGCCCGCAGCCGGCGCCGCAGCCGCTCCGCCACGATCGGATCCAGCCGGCGGCGTGCCAGGACCAGCAGTTCGGGGCGGGCCGTGGGCACCCGGGCCAGCAGATCCACCGCCTGGCCGGCGAGCAGGGGGTCCAGATCCAGGGCCAGGTCCCGCAGGGTGCGGCGCAGCTCCGGCAGCGGCCAGGCGCTCAGCCCCACCGCCAGCCCCTCCAGGGCCTGGCGCCGCAGCGCCATCGGGCCGGCCTCCAGGGCCAGTTGGCGCAGCAGGGGGAAATCGGCCGGGTCGCGCTGGTGGCCCAGCAGGGGAAGCAGGGCCGGCTGGAGGTCCCGCTCCAACCCCTGCCGGAGCGCGGCGGCACAGCGATGATCGCGATGACGCCCCACCAGGGCCAGCTGGTCGCGCCAGGCCTGGTCCCGCCCGGGGGTCCCGGGTCCGCGGGTGGTCAGCCACCACTGCAACAGGCGGGCGCTCCCCTGCCCATCCAGGCGTTCCACCAGCACCGCGAGCAGATCAGCGTCGGGGTCCACCCCACCGGCCTCCAGGGCCTGCAGCCAGGGATGGGGATCCAGGCTGGTCAGCCGGCGCAACCGCTGCAACCAGGGCCAGCGCTCTGGGCTGCCGGAAGGGGGCAGCCGGCTCGGGGACAGCTCGGATGACCGGTCGGAGTGGGAAGGGCGGTCCAGGGGGAGGATCGGGCCGGAAGGAAGCGGGGGCCGCGGCCGGGCGGCGGTACCGTTCACGATGGCATCGCCGCGTCGAGGC
>CAYGQY010000293.1:0-3143 GCA_964352195.1 uncultured bacterium | reverse complement strand
CCTGTGGCACCGGCGGTGATGGGGCTGACAGCTTCAACATCTCCACGGCGGTGGCCTTCGTGGCCGCCGCCTGCGGCGCCAGTGTGGCCAAACACGGCAACCGCAGTGCCAGCGGACGGGTCGGCTCCGCCGACGTGCTCGAAGCCCTCGGACTCGACCTGCAGGCGCCGCCCGAGCGGGTGGTGGCGGCCCTGCCCCACAGCGGGGTCACTTTTCTGTTCGCCCCCGGCTGGCATCCCGCCCTGGTGGGCCTGGCGCCCCTGCGGCGCCAGCTGGGGATCCGCACGGTGTTCAATCTGCTGGGCCCGCTGGTGAATCCGCTGCGGCCCGGGGCCCAGGTGCTGGGCGTGGCCCGCCCGGAGCTGCTGGAGCCGATGGCCGACGCCCTGGCCCGACTGGGCCTGGAGCGGGCCGTGGTGGTCCACGGCCATGGCGGCCTCGATGAAGCCTCCCTCTCCGGCCCCAGCACGCTGCGGCTGGTGTCCGGCGGTGTGGTCAGCCCCCTGGAGATCGATCCGGCGGCCCTCGGCCTGGCGCCGGCGCCGCCGCAGGCCCTCGCCGGCGGCAACCTCGAAACCAACAGCCGCATCCTGGAAGCGGTGCTGCAAGGCCGTGGCAACGATGCCCAGCGGGATGTGGTGGCCCTCAACACGGCGCTGGTGCTCTGGGCCGCCCAGCGGGCCGCCACGGTGGCCGAGGGACTGGAGCAGGCCCAGGCGGCCCTGGCCTCCGATCTCCCCTGGCAGCGGCTGCTGCGGCTGCGTCAGGCCCTCGCGACTGCCGGTGGAGGATGATTGATCCAGTTGGAGCCACCCTCGCTTTGAGCGTTGAAGCCCTGCTGGTGCTGGCCGATGGCACACTGCTGCGCGGCCGGGCCTTCGGTGCCCGCGGCACCGCCATCGGCGAAGTGGTCTTCAACACCGGCATGACCGGCTACCAGGAAGTGATGACCGACCCCAGCTATGCCGGCCAGCTGGTGAGCTTCACCTATCCGGAACTGGGCAACACGGGCGTCAATCCGCAGGACCAGGAGGCCGATGCCCCCCAGGCGCACGGCGTGATCGCCCGCCAGCTGGCTCCCCGGCCCAGCAGCTGGCGCAGCGAGGGCGATCTCGGCAGCTGGTTGAGCAACCACGGGGTGGTGGGGATCGAGGGTGTCGATACCCGTGCCCTGGTGCGGCATCTGCGGGAGCGCGGCGCCATGAACGGGGCCATCAGCTCCGACGGCAGCACCCCCGGCGCCCTGCTCGAGCGGGTGCGGGCCACCCCCTCGATGGAGGGCCTCAACCTGGCCGAGCGGGTCAGCACCTCCCGGCCCTACGGCTGGCAGCAGCTCTGCCCGGCCGGGTTTGACCAGCGCCTGCGGCCAGGCCCGGAGCTGGCCTACCACGTGGTCGCGATCGACTTCGGCATCAAGCGGGCGATCCTGGAGCGCCTCAGCGCCCACGGCTGCGCCGTGACCGTGCTGCCGGCCCGTGCGTCCCTGGTCGACGTGCTCGCCCTCGCCCCCGAGGGGGTGTTCCTCTCCAACGGGCCGGGGGATCCGGCGGCGGTGACGGGCGGCATCGCCCTGGCCCGGGGGCTGCTGGAGCAGCCCGATCTGCCCGTGTTCGGCATCTGCCTCGGTCACCAGATCCTGGGGCTCGCCCTGGGCGGCACCACCTTCAAGCTGGGCTACGGCCACCGCGGGCTGAACCATCCCTGCGGCGGAGGCGGACTGGTGGAGATCACCAGCCAGAACCATGGCTTCGCCCTCGACGCCGGCTCCCTGGACCCGGAGCGGGTGGCCATCACCCACCACAACCTCAACGACCGCACGGTGGCGGGCCTGCAGCACCGGGGCCGACCCATCTTCGGCGTGCAGTACCACCCGGAGGCCAGTCCCGGCCCCCACGATGCCGACCATCACTTCGGCCGCTTCGTGGCGCTGATGGCGGCCCGGCGGGTCTGAGCTCCGGCTCCGGCCGGGCCGGAGCCGGAGCTGCCGTCCATTCCCCTTTGTGGAGCGGGAATCCAGACCTTCCCGCCGGCTGCTTACACTTCGGGCCCCTGTCGCTCCACGAGGACTGGAACGATTCCTGAACTGCAACGGCTGACCGTCTCCCTGCGCGGAGGTGTCGAGCAACGGGACACCTGCCTCCTGTTCCACTTCACGGGCCAGCTGGACGCGTATTCCGACAAGCAGTTCCGCGATTTCGTCAACGCTCACCAGGGGACGGGCCTGTTGCCGCTGCTGCTGGATCTCACCCACATCGACTTCATCGATTCCTCCGGTCTCGGGGCCCTGGTGCAGCTCGCCAAGCAGTTCACCGACGCGGGAATCCGCTTCCTGCTGGTGGGCAATGCCCGGGTGGTCCAGACGGTGAAGCTGGTGCGCCTCGAGGAATTCCTTCACCTCCAGCCCGATCTGGACGCGGCCCTCGGTGTCCTCGCCTCCGCCTGAGCGCCCCACCGCGGACTGGCTGCGCGGGATCCAGCCCCGGCCAGGTCCCTCGGCCGGCGACCCGGATCCGGCGCCTGGCCTGGGCGACGGGATCGGACCGCTCCAGCTGGCCTGGCTGGGAGATGCGGTCTGGGAGCTGCATCAGCGGCTGCGGCACTGCCGCCAGCCCGGCCGGGGCGACGACCTGCACCGGGCCGTGGTCGAAGAGGTGCGCGCCGCCGCCCAGGCCCGGGCGCTGCAGCGCCTGGAACCCTGGCTGGAGCCGGGGGAGCTGGATCTGGTGCGGCGCGGCCGCAACCGGGCCGGCCGGGGGCCCCGGCGCGGTGACGCGGCGGTCTATGGCCGGGCAACGGGATTTGAGACAATGGTGGGCTGGCTCTTTTTGCGGAATCCCGAGCGGCTTGCCCAGCTCCTGGATCATCTGGACGAGACCGACCCCTGACCCATCGCCTGCCGACCCCATGAGCCCACGATTCGAGCGCCGCCCCCCCAAGGGGGCCGGATCCGGGGATCGCCCGTCCGCCGGGGGCCGGAGCGGCAAACCCGCCCGCTTCAGTGCCCCCAGGCCGGACTGGCGCGGCGGTGGCGGCAGTGGCGGAGGTGGTGGCAGTGGTCGGGACGGCGAACGGGACGGCCGATGGGAGGGCCGCGAGCGGCGCTCCGATGATCGCCGCGGGGGCTACGGAGCCGCCGGGGGTGG
>CAYGQY010000292.1:0-3149 GCA_964352195.1 uncultured bacterium | reverse complement strand
GCGGAGGGATCGGTGGCGCCGTAGACGATCAGTTCGGCGTCCGCCACCAGCCAGAAGGCCCGTTGACGCGGAGCCACTCCGCCGATGCCGGAGGCATGGCGGCCGCTGGCCCAGAGACCGACGCCGGAATCGTGAAGCCCTCGAACCTGGCCGCTGGCGCTGAGATCCTCCAGTTCGTGGAAGGCTTCGGAGCCCCGTCCAAAGTGTTTCCAGCGCAGGGTCGCCGACTGATAGAGGCGTTCGTGGAGTCCGTTGTCAGCGGCGGGGGGGGATTCGACCGCCACTCCAGCCGTGGGCATCGAGCCCGCCGAGGAGACCTCCAGGGAGAAGGGCACGAACTGATCGAGAATCTGCTCGCTGGGATGGAGGGCAGGGACCCGGGCCACGGCGGAAAAGCCCAGGCAGATCCAGCCGCCACCCTGCTTGCGAAAGCCGAGCTCCACGCGATAGTCCCGGTCGCTCAGCGGAACGGGCAGATACCACTCGCTGGCGTGGTTGTCGACGGGCACCTCCTGCAGGGTGTGGGGGTGGGCCGATCCCTCGGGCAGGCCGGTGACGTCGGCGACGCGGAGGCAGAGCTGGCCGGCTCCAGCCTTGAACGCCGCATTGCGCTCCGCTTCGGCGATCTCCCAGAACACGTAGGCCCACTGGGGATCCCGGGGCAGGAACACGACCCTGGTTTCGGCGTCTGGGCGTGGGGCCGGGGTGAAGGCGGCTTCCATGCCGGCGAGATCGGCGGCCGAGGCGCCGAGGCGTGCGCCGGGGACGGCTGGATCCGCCTCCGGCTCAGAGCCCTGGCGGGTGTTGATCTCGCTGAGCAATTCGTCCTTGGATTTGCGGCTGTAGAGACTCACGCCAAGGTCACTGGCAATCTGGCGGAGCTGACGCAGGGTCATACGAGCCAGAGATGAGAGAGCCTGAGTCACCGTTTCCTCGGATTTCGTTTGGAATCAGTTTGGGGGAGATCCCGCCATTCTCGGCGTCGACACCTGCCTGAGTCAGCAACCACTGACTGGGGTACGGCTGCCGGGCGCGCCAAAAAAAAACGGCGGGTTGACCGCCGTTCCGTGGGTTGCAGTCCGCTTCAGCTGGGGCCGAACTCGAAGATTCAGCGCCCGACGCTGCGGTACGGGACTTTCGAGAGGTAATCCATCCCGGCGTTGCCGGAGGTGGCGGCTCCGGTGCGAAGGGCCGGCAGGGTGCGCACCCAGGGGAGGTAATCCTCGGGGAAACCTCCACGGCGCTGGCGGGAGCGCTGGGGGATCGAGCGAGCCGTTCCGCTGTAGACGATCTGGGGGAAGCCCAGAATGCCGCGGTGGTAGGCCTCGTAACGGGGTGTGGTGATGTTGAAGGGGGTTTCGCCGACCTCCCGGGATCCCACGACCCGGTTGCGGTGGTAGGGCACCGTGTCGTAGCCGAAGCTGTCGAGATATTCCTCGCTGTCGAGGATCTGGTCGACGGCACCAGCCACGCCCTTGGTCATGATCACGGCAGACCAGGCGATCTCCTCGGCCTTGCCGTGGACCGGACGGCCCAGCAGTTTCTCAACCAGGTGCCGAGCCACCCGGTAGTTGCTGTTGAGGTTGTAGAAGCTGCGGGTGAAGGTGTCCGAGAGGCAGAGCGACCGGATGAAGTCCCGGACGGTGATCTGTCCATCGCGCAGCTGGCATTCCAGCGTGTGGTCGCGGTCGACCTTGAAGGCATGGAAGAAGATCTGGCGATAGGCCGCCTCGATCACGAAGTTCTGCTCCTCCCGGCCCAGAGCCTTGTCGATGGAGACACCTTTCGGATCCTCATCGGAACCCACACGAAACGCCTTCACTCGGGAGTTCTGGCTGGTGGGTGCGTACTTCAGAAGCGGGATCGCCACGCGAACATCGTCATCCGTCGCTGGCGATCGTAGAAGTGCGGCCTGGGCCACCCCCCCGGCGCCGAGGCAGGGCTCACAGTCCGTAATGATCCGTCCCTACCAGCCGAAGGCGGACGGAACCGGGATGGTGTCGTGGGAACCGGCTGCCCCCATTGGGGTTTCCCCGTCCGGGCAGCGCCGCTCCATGCAGAACGAGGCCGTATTGGAGAGTCCCTCCACGGTGCTGGTGCGCAGTCGCAGGTCCGGGTTGGGGAACCAGAAACGCTCCAGGCTGCTCATTGTTTCGTAGGCGGTGGTCAGCAGCAGCCCGTCCCGCTCGTCCATGCGGAAATGGCCGGCCACCGGCGCGGTTTCGGCATAGCCCCGGTCGCGCAGGAGCAATCCTTCCCGTCCCAGCGCGTCGGTGGGGATCAGGCCGAACACGGATTCCCCCTGGTGGGCTTCGCCCGCCTTGTCCCAGGCCATCGATCCGCTCCAGCGCACCTGGCAGCCCCCCACCAGGGCGCCAGGGTCCTGGGCGTGGAGCCCGGCAATCGCCACCAGGCGGGGATCGTCGGCCCGCACCTCGCTGACCTCAATCAGGGAACCGCCCGCTTCTGCCTTGCGGTGCAGCAGGTGATGGCTGGTGCGCTGGGAGAGCCAGCGGCCGCAGCTGAGCTGGAAGAAACTGAGGGCATCGGCGATCGGAACGGTCACGGCGGCGGCGCTGGTGCAGCGATGATCGCAATTCGCCTGTCCCCTCTGCCGACGGTGGCCACCACGGGAGTTCTGGCCGCCCTGGCCGCCGCGCTGTGCTGGGCCACGGCCAGTTTCCTGTGGCGCCGCCTGCCCACCTCCCTGTCCGCCGCCCAGCTCAATCTGCTGAAGACGCTGCTGGCGGTGGGCCTGCAGGGTCCGCTGCTGCTGGTCGGGGGCTGGTGGGCCTCCCCCCGGTCCTGGCTGCTCCTGCTGGCCAGCGGCGTGGTGGGGATCGCCCTGGGCGACAGCTTCTACTTCGCCGCCCTGCGCCGCCTGGGCACCCGCAGGACCCTCACGGTCGAAGCCGGGGGCCCCGCCGTCTCGGCCGTGGGGGGAGCCCTGTTCCTGGCTGAGCTGCCGGCTCCGGCCCAGTGGCTTGGGGTGGGGTTGATATCCCTGGCGGTGATGCTGGTGGCCCGCCAGCGTCCGCCCCACGATCAGCGTCCCGCCCCGGGAACCCAGCGCCTGGGTCTGCTGCTCGCCCTGGCGGCCCTGCTCTGTGGCAGCGGCGGTGCCCTGCTCTCCCGCGCTGCCCTGCGGG
>CAYGQY010000291.1:0-3151 GCA_964352195.1 uncultured bacterium | reverse complement strand
CCCTGCGCCCCGAACGGCTGGCGGCGGAGGTGGCGGCCCGGCTCGCCGACCCGCGCCTGGGGGTGCCCGTGGTCGCCCGCACGGGCGGCGGGCCGGTGATCGTGGACTTCTCCAGCCCCAACATCGCCAAGGAGATGCACGTGGGGCACCTGCGCTCCACGATCATCGGCGACTGCCTGGCACGGGTGCTGGAGTTCCGCGGCCATCCGGTGCTGCGGCTCAACCATGTGGGGGACTGGGGCACCCAGTTCGGCATGCTGATCACCCATCTCAAGCAGGTGGCTCCCGAGGCGCTCACCACGGCCGATGCGGTGGATCTTGGCGATCTGGTGGCCTTCTACCGCCAGGCCAAGGCCCGCTTCGATGCGGACGGGGGCTTCCAGGCCACCTCCCGCGAAGAGGTCGTGAAGCTCCAGAGCGGTGACCCGCTCTCCCGCCGGGCCTGGCAGCTGCTCTGTGACCAGTCGCGGCGCGAGTTCCAGCGCATCTACGACCGCCTCGACATCCGCCTGAGCGAGCGGGGTGAATCGTTTTACAACCCCCACCTGGAGGCGGTCGTCGCCGATCTCGACGCCGCCGGGCTGCTGGTCACCGACGCGGGAGCCCGCTGCGTCTTCCTCGAGGGGGTGGTCGGCAAGGACGGCCAGCCCCAGCCGGTGATCGTGCGCAAGAGCGATGGCGGGTTCAACTACGCCACCACCGACCTGGCGGCGATCCGCTACCGCTTCGCCCCCCCCCCGGCCGGGGACGGCGCCCGCCGGGTGATCTACGTCACCGACGCGGGCCAGGCCGGCCATTTCGCCGGCGTGTTCCAGGTGGCCCGCCGCGCCGGCTGGATCCCGACGGGGGCACGGCTCGAGCATGTGCCCTTCGGTCTGGTCCAGGGCGAGGACGGCAAGAAGCTCAAGACCCGCTCCGGTGACACGGTGCGGCTCAGGGATCTGCTCGACGAGGCGGTGGAGCGCTGTGGGGCCGACCTGCGCCGCCGCCTGGCGGAGGAGGAGCGCAGCGAAGGCGACGCTTTCATCGATCAGGTGGCCACCACCGTGGGCCTGGCGGCGGTGAAGTACGCCGACCTGAGCCAGAACCGGGCCACGAATTACCAGTTCAGCTTCGATCGGATGCTGGCCCTGCAGGGCAACACGGCGCCCTATCTCCTCTATGCGGTGGTGCGGATCGCCGGGCTGGCGCGCCGAGGCGGTGATCTCGGTGGTGCCGCCTTCCCGGATCCCCTGGTGTTCAGCGCGCCGCAGGAGTGGGCGCTGGTGCGCCAGCTCCTCCAGTTCGACGCGGTGATCGCCGAGGTGGAGGACGAACTGCTGCCCAATCGCCTCTGCACCTATCTGTTCGAACTCAGCCAGACGTTCAATCGCTTCTACGACCAGGTGCCGGTGCTCAAAGCCGACGAGCCGGCACGTGCTTCCCGCCTGGCCCTCTGTCGCCTCTGCGCCGACAGCCTCAGGCTGGGACTGAATCTGCTGGGAATTCCCGTGCTGGAGCGCATGTAGATTCCCGCCAGCAGACGATCCCGGCCATGGAGATGCAGCGCCGGGAAGGTCTGGCCGTGCTGGCCATCGTGATCCTGGGCTGGTGCGTACTCCTGCTGCTGGAACCTTCGGTCTTCTCGTTGCTTCGCGGCTCCCACTTCAACTGGGTACCCCTCCATTCCCTGGCCATCAGCCGACACGGCGACGCCGAAACAGGCCTGGTGGGCTATGCCTGTCGGTTGCTGACGATCGATTCCGAAGGACGCCAATCCGTCAGCTTTGACTACTTCAACCGCTACCCGATCGTCTTCTCGTTGCTGTCGCAGGGGTGGCTCTCCGCATTCTCCGATGGCAGCGAACGGATGCTGCTGGTCTCAAAGCATCTGATGAACGGGATCTTCGTCATGACCGCCGGCCTGCTCTATGGAGGCCTGCGGCTGGCCGGTCTGCGGATCTGGCCCTCGGCGATGGGCCTGCTGACCATTCTCGCCTCGCCGCTGTGGCTGCACTACCGGCCGATGTTTCACTTCGATCAGCCCGGCCTGCTCGGCTATGCCCTGGCGATCGGGGCCTATCTCGCCGGCCTGCGCCGTCCCCTGCTGGCGGGCCGGCAGCCCCGCCGGGTCCTGTTTCTCGTCGGGATTCTGCTGGCCAGCCTGCTGGGGCGCGCCTTCATCGTGAGCTTCTTTCTGCTGGGCTGCGCACTGCTGTCCCTCTGGCGCCGGCCCCTGCGCGGCACCCTGCCGTTGCTGGTCGCGGGCGGCGGGCTGTCGCTGACGGTGCCCCTCGCCGCCGCGGCCTGGGCGGCGAGGGTCGAAGCACGCCTGAACGGGGTCCCCCTCGCCGAAGTGTCGGTGGTGCAGTCCGCCCTCCGGCGCCTCGGGCTGCCGGGGGCCCTCTGGGCGGACGGGAACCAGTCGCGGCTGCAGCCCGGCGAGGCCGCCGCAGAGATGGTGGAGGCCATCGCCCGGCTGCTGCCCAGCCCTGGCATCCTCCTGGTGGGGGCGATCGCTCTGGGGTTGGCTCTGGTGGCACTCCGGTCCGGCGTCCTGATCCGCCCAGCGGCCCGGGGGGATCACGACGCCGGGGCGGTGCCGGGCGATCTGCTCAGTGCCGTGGCGATTGCCAGTGCCGGCTGGCTGATCGCCTTCCGCAATCTGATCGTCTTCCATGAGTATGCGGTCCTCTTTCTGGTGCCGCTGGTGGCCATCGGCACGGCGGTGCTCCTGCAGCGCTTTCAGCAGGGCCTGAGCGGACGGGGAGTCCCCGCCCGCTGGCGCCGGAGCATCGCGGCGGCCCTCACCGCCCTTCTGCTGGCCTCGTTCCTGGATGCCCTGAGGCTCTCGCTGCTGGCCTGGACGCCGCCGCCGGCGGAGGGGGCCGCCCTCAGCGGTTTCTACGGGGCGGTCGATCGCTTCAACCGGACTGGCGGCGGCGATCGGGCCGTGCTGTTCGATCCCCAGTGGGTGGAGAATTCGCCCTATGCCCCCTGCCTGCTGCTGGATGCGGATCTGCTGCAGGGGCCTGGTGCGGCGCACCGCCCGCTGCTGGTTCCTCCCCCCTTCCCGATCGAACCCGCCCGGCGTGAGGGCCTGCGGGATCCGACCCGCCAGCTGATGACCCGAGGCAGCCTGAAGGAGCTGCTCCCCTAATAGCCTCAGGCC
>CAYGQY010000290.1:0-3160 GCA_964352195.1 uncultured bacterium | reverse complement strand
GGGATGGGCAGGGGATTGAGGTTGGCACGGGCGGGAACCGGGCTGCCGCGATCAGCCGGCCCAGGGCAGGTCAGCACATCAACGCAGAGCCACGATCGCTTTGGTAGCTATGACAACAGGAGGCAGGTTGCTCACCGTGCTTGTCTTTTTTATCGGTCAGCGTGTCGCGCCGAGATTCAGTCCTGAGCGCTTTGTTCCTGAAGCCAGGGTTCATCCATCGTGTGACCCATGCTTAGTGAACTCTGGTCGCTCCAGGGGAGATACAAGACCCTGCATCTCACCTGGTTTGCATTCTTTCTCACTTTTGTCGTCTGGTTCAACCTGGCGCCCCTCGCCACCACGGTCAAGGAGGACATGGGGCTGTCCTTGGCCCAGATCAGGACCCTGGCGATCTGCAACGTAGCCCTCACGGTTCCGGCCCGGATTCTGATTGGAATGCTGCTGGATAAGTTCGGGCCCCGAATCACCTACTCCACACTTCTGGTGTTTTCAGCGATTCCCTGCCTGCTCTTCGCCACAGCGCAGGACTTCAGTCAGCTGGTGATCGCCAGGCTGATGCTCTCCATCGTGGGTGCCGGGTTCGTGATCGGGATCCGCATGGTGGCGGAGTGGTTCCCACCCAAGGAAATCGGCCTGGCCGAAGGGATTTATGGTGGTTGGGGAAATTTTGGTTCGGCTTTCTCCGCCCTCACGCTGGTGATCGTGGCTGGCTGGCTTTCGTTTGCCGGTGGAGCCCAGATCGGCGATGTGGTGCTCAATTGGCGGGGTGCCATTGCCCTGACTGGATTGATTGCAGCCGCCTACGGCATCTTCTATTTTTTCAACGTTTCCGATACTCCCCCAGGCAGGGTGTACCAGAAGCCGGCCAAAGCCGCCGGCCTGGAGGTCACCTCCATGCGGGATTTCTGGGGACTGATCGGGATGAACGTTCCCTTCGCAGCCATCCTCTGTGTGCTGGCCTGGCGGCTCCAGAAGGTCAACTTTCTGAATGACACCGGCTACACCATCGCGCTGCTACTGGTCCTCGCATTTTTCATCTTCCAGACCCTCGGCATCATTCGAACCAATAAGGACCTGATCACGGGAGCGAAAGTGTATGCCAAGGAAGATCGCTACGAATTCAAGCAGGTAGCCATTCTTGAACTCACCTACATCGTGAATTTCGGCTCGGAGCTGGCTGTGGTGTCGATGCTTCCCACCTTCTTTGAAACCACCTTTCTCTTGCCCAAGGCCACGGCCGGGATCCTCGCGTCCTCCTTTGCCTTCGTGAACCTGGTGGCACGTCCGGGGGGTGGGTTGATCTCCGACCGGATGGGCTCGCGCCGCAAGACGATGGGATTCCTCACCGTCGGCCTGGGCATCGGATATCTGGTCATGAGCATGATCAAACCGGGAAGCTTCGTGGGGACAGCCGGCATCCTCCTGGCGCTGGTGCTCACCATGGCCTGCTCCTTCTTCGTGCAAGCCGGCGAGGGATCCACCTTTGCGATCGTTCCCCTGGTCAAGCGTCGGGTCACGGGGCAGATCGCCGGCATGGTGGGCGCCTACGGGAACGTGGGAGCCGTGGCCTATCTCACCATCTACAGCCTGCTGCCCGTCTGGATCGGCGATGCCTCGGGGGATCCTTCCCCGGCGGTTGTGGCCGCCTCCAACAGTGCCTTCTTCCAGGTGCTGGGTGTCGCCGGACTGGTGGTGGGACTGATGTGTTACTTCTTCTTGAAGGAACCCAAGGGCTCCTTTGATGATCTCCATGAGGGAGAAGTGATGCTGGCCGAAGCCACTTGAGGGCCCGCTGAGATGGGCGATCCCCTGGCCAGAGCCGAACCTGCCGGCATCAGCACCCAGTGCCCCTATTGCGGGGTGGGCTGCGGCCTGACCATGCTGCCCCCTGCGGCCCGCCATCAACTGACGCGCCGTGGGGTGGATGGTCTCCCCATCTGGGGGGTCAAGGGTGATCGCCGTCATCCATCGAGCCAGGGGCAGGTGTGTGTCAAAGGTGCAACGGTCGGGGAGACGCTGGATCGATCCCGTCTGCGGGAACCGCTCTTTCGTCCCGCTCTGGATCAGCCCTTCCGCCCGATCAGCTGGGAGGACGCCCTGGATCGCATCGTCGGCCAGATCCGCCGCACCCTGGCCAGCAAGGGGCCTGACGCCATTGCGATGTATGGCTCAGGCCAGTTTCATACCGAGGATTATTACGTCGCCCAGAAACTGATCAAAGGTGCCATCGGATCGAACAATTTCGATGCCAACTCGCGGCTGTGCATGAGTTCCGCCGTGGCGGGGTATGCGCGCAGCCTGGGCTCCGATGGCCCCCCGTGTTGTTATGACGACCTGGATCACTGTGATCTGGCCTTCCTGATCGGCACCAACACGGCCGCCTGTCATCCGGTGCTGTTCCAGCGCCTGATCAAACGCAAGAAACGATCCCCTCGCCAGCTGAAGATCGTGGTTGTGGACCCGCGCGCCACCGCCACCTCGGCCGCGGCCGATCTCCACCTGCCGATTCAGGCCGGCACCGATCTCGTGCTGCTGCACGGCATGGCCCACCTTCTGCTCGCGCGGACATCGATCGATGCCGCCTTCATCGATGAAGCCACCGAGGGCTTCGCCGCCCTCGCCGATCTGCTGCAGGAATGGACGCCCACCCGGGTCGCCGGAATCTGCGGCATCACCGAAGGGCAGCTCCAGGAGGTGGCCCAGCTCTGGGGAGATGCCGGGGCGGCCCTCAGTCTGTGGTCGATGGGGGTGAATCAGAGCGTGGAAGGCACGGCCACGGTGGCTGGGCTGATCAACCTCCATCTCCTCACTGGTCAGATCGGCCGGGCGGGGGCTGGCCCCTTTTCACTCACCGGCCAGCCCAATGCCATGGGCGGTCGGGAGGCCGGGGGGCTCGCCCACCTGTTGCCCGGCTACCGCACCGTGGCGAACCCGGCCCACCGCGCCGAGGTGGAGCGGGCCTGGGGCTTCGCGCCGGGTTCGATCGCCGCCCAGCCCGGGTTGACCGCCTGGGAGCAGGTGGAAGCCATGGAACGGGGGGGCCTGGATGTGTGGTGGGTGGCCGCCACCAATCCCCTGGTGAGCCTGCCCAACCTGGAGCGGGTCAAGGCGGCGGTCTCCCGCTGTCCCCTGACCATCCTCAGCGAGGCCTACGCGGGCA
>CAYGQY010000289.1:0-3162 GCA_964352195.1 uncultured bacterium | reverse complement strand
TCTCCGACCTGCCCGAGAAGGTGGAGCTGTGCGAATGGGTGGGGCTTTCCCCCGAACAGGTCATCCTCTACCGCCGCACGGTGGACGAGACCCTCGAAGCCATCGCCCGGCTGCCGCTCGGCCAGAAGCACGGCCGGGTGCTGGGTCTGCTCACCCGCCTCAAGCAGGTCTGCAACCATCCGGCCCTGGCCCTTGGCGAACAGACGGTGGGCCAGGGCTTCGGGTCCCGCTCCGCCAAGCTGCAGCGGCTGGTCGAGATCGTCGAGGAGGTGATCGAGGCGGGCGATCGCGCCCTCCTGTTCACCCAGTTCGCCGAGTGGGGGCACCTGCTCAAGGCGCACCTGCAGCAGCGGTTCCACCAGGACGTGCCCTTCCTCTACGGCAGCACGAGCAAGGGGGAGCGCCAGGCGATGGTGGATCGCTTCCAGGACGACCCCCGCGGTCCGCAGCTGTTCCTCCTCTCCCTCAAGGCCGGTGGTGTGGGCCTCAACCTCACCCGGGCCAGCCACGTGTTCCACATCGATCGCTGGTGGAACCCCGCGGTGGAGAACCAGGCCACCGACCGCGCCTATCGCATCGGCCAGACCAACCGCGTGATGGTTCACAAGTTCATCACCAGCGGTTCCGTGGAGGAGAAGATCGACCGCATGATCCGGGAGAAGGCCCGTCTGGCCGAGGACATCGTCGGCAGCGGCGAGGACTGGCTGGGAGGACTCGACCCCGGCCAGCTGCGGGATCTGGTGGCCCTCGAGGAGTAGGCGCCCGCGGGGCCGGCGGCTGGGCCGTTGCCGGCCGGCCCGGTCCGGGCCAGGTTGAAGCACCCGTCCCGAGCCGATGCCCTTCCGCCCCTGCCGCACCCTGGCCATGGCCCTTGTGCTTCTGGCCGCTCCGGCGGTGGCGGCCGAACGGCTCAGCACCGTTCCCGACCGGTTCCGGGGCATCTGGATGGCCGAGGCCCAGCACTGCTCGGCGGCGGCGACGGATGAGTCCTGGCTCCGCCTCGATGCCGAGGCGATCTCCTTCTACGAGAGCGGCGGCCCGCACCTGGCGATCGTGGGCGAAAGCCCGGTGCGGGCCGCCCAGCAGGCTGACCCGGACACCCTGGTGCTGGTCAGCCAGCTGGGCGGGGAAGGGACGACCTGGCTCGATCTGCGGGAGTTGACGCTCTCTCCCGATGGACGGGGGCTCACCATGCGGATGGTCGGGGTGGAAGGGGCGGTGCAGCGGGTGCGCTGCCCCTGAACGGGGCCCGGTCCCCGGCGGGGATGCCGCCGCTCTCACCCGCCGCCGCACGGGGGGAGGCTGGCGGCCAGAAAGGCCGGGCGGACGTCGTCACGCCGGACCGGCGCCAACATCCCCGCCCCGGAGTCGGCGGAGCATCGATCCGATGGGCACGAGCCTAACGTTGCCTGCCAGCCGCCCCCGAGGGATGACCTACTGCGTTGGAATCCTGCTGGCGGAGGGCCTGGTGCTGGCCTCCGACTCCCGCACCAACGCCGGGGTCGACAATTTCGCCACCTACAGCAAGATGGCCAGCTTCGAGCGGGCCGGCGATCGGGTGATCGTGCTGCTGAGTTCGGGCAATCTGGCCACCACCCAGGCGGTGATCAGCCTGCTCCGGCAACGGGGCGAAGCCGGGGGCGGGGCGGGCTCCGACCCGGAGGCGGACGCCGCCCCCCCCAGCCTCTGGAGCGCCCGAACCCTGTTCGATGCCGTGCTGCTGATCTCCGATGCCGTGCGGGACATCCACCGGCGGGACGCCCCCTATCTGGAGAGCAGCGCCACGGCCTTCAACGCCTCCTTCATCGTGGGCGGCCAGATCAGGGGCGAGGCGCCACGGCTGTTTCGCATCTATTCGGAAGGCAACTTCATCGAAGCCGGCGAGGACACCCCCTTCCTGCAGACCGGGGAGGCGAAGTACGGCAAGCCGATCATCGACCGGGTGCTCGACCCCGGCACCACCCTGGCGGAAGCCACCAAGTGCGTGCTCGTGTCCTTCGACTCCACGATGCGCAGCAACCTGTCGGTTGGCATGCCGATCGATCTGATCAGCTACGAGCGCGACAGCCTCCGGCTGAGCCGGAGGCGCCGCTTTCTCGAGGGGGACGCCTACGTGAGCAGTCTGAGCGCCGGTTGGAGCGCCGGGGTGCGCAGCGCCTTCCGCGATCTGCCCGATCTGGAGTGGGACTGAATGCCCGCCCGCCTCGGTGTTCTGCTCCTGCACGGCTTCACGGGCACTCCGGCCTCGTTCGACCGGCTCGAACCACCCCTGCGGCAGCTGGGTCTGCCCCTGGCGCTGCCGCTGCTGCGGGGCCACGGCGCCCCCTCCCCCGAGGCCCTGAGGGGGGTGGGGTGGACCGACTGGGTGGCGGACGGCGAGGCCGCGCTGACAGACCTGCAGCGCCAGGCGGAACGGGTGGTTGTGCTGGGCCACTCCATGGGTGCCCTGGTGGCCCTGACGCTGGCCGCCGACCATCCGCAGCGCATCGACAGCCTGGTGCTCGCGGCCGCCCCGATCCTGCTCGCCTCCCCCCTGGCTCCGGGGCGGCCGCTGCAGGCGCTCGCGCCACTGGTGCAGCGGTTGTGGGACAGCTGGTCGATTCCCAAGACCTATGCGGATCCGGCCCAGGGGGCCTGCGATCACAGCTACGCCTGGGCGCCCATGGACGCCGTCAGCACGATGCTGGAGTTCTCCCGCCGCAGCCGCAGCCGCCTGGGGGAGGTGCGCGCCCCGGCGCTGATCCTGGAGAGCCGCCGCGATGGGGTGGTTGCTCGCGGCAATGAACGGGCCCTCTGGAACGCACTCGGCACCCCGCCGGAGCAGAAACGCCTCGTCCGCCTCGAGCGCTCCCACCACGAACTCTTCCGGGACTGCGACCGGGGGGCCGCCATCGAGGCCGTGCTCGCCTTCGTGGGGGAGCGACTGAGAGCATGAGGGGATGACCCTCCCCCCATCGCTGCGGGCCTGCCTGCTGAGCGGCGGCGAGAGCCGACGCATGGGAACCGACAAGGCCCTGCTGCCCCACCCCGCCGGCGGAACCTGGCTGGAACAGACCCTGCGACAACTGGCGCCGCTGGGGGCGCCGATCACCCTGCTCAGCCGGCACCGGGGGCACGGGCGGCTGGCGGGGGAGCTGGGCCGGCGGGAGGGGCTGGATCTGG
>CAYGQY010000288.1:716-3167 GCA_964352195.1 uncultured bacterium | reverse complement strand
AATGCCCGGTTGGCCGCCGCTCCAGCCGGAGCGCCACCCCAGCGGCGGCCAACCGGGCATTGTGGCCGCGCAACTGGGCATCGATCGATTCCACCGCAGCGAATCGCCTCGCAGGCCTGACCTTATCGATGGCGGAGGCCCGCGGCCAGGGGTCCGGCAGCAGCGTTACGCTCAGGGCCCAATCGAAGCAACGGATCAGGCATGGCCAGGGTCGGCGTCCTGCTGCTGAACCTCGGCGGACCCGAGCGGATCGAGGACGTCGGTCCTTTCCTCTACAACCTCTTCGCCGATCCGGAGATCATCCGCCTGCCGGTGCCGGCCCTGCAGAAACCGTTGGCCTGGCTGATCAGCACCCTGCGCAGCAGCAAATCCAAGCAGGCCTACCGCTCGATCGGCGGGGGCTCCCCCCTGCGCCGGATCACCGAGCAGCAGGCCCGGGAGCTGCAGAGCGAACTGCGCCAGCGCGATGTGCAGGCCACCACCTACGTGGCGATGCGCTACTGGCACCCGTTCACCGAATCGGCCGTGGCCGACATCAAGGCCGACGCCGTCGATGAGGTGGTGGTGCTGCCGCTCTACCCCCACTTCTCGATCAGCACCAGCGGCTCCAGTTTTCGCGAACTGCAGCGTCTCCGTCAGGCGGATTCGGCCTTCAGCCGGCTGCCGATCCGCTGCATCCGCAGCTGGTACGACCACCCCGGCTACATCCAGGCGATGGCGGAGCTGATCGCCGCCGACGTCAACGCCTGTGACGTTCCCGGCAACGCCCATGTCTTCTTCAGTGCCCACGGCGTGCCCAAGAGCTACGTGGAGGAAGCGGGAGATCCTTACCAGAAGGAGATCCAGGCCTGCGCCGAACTGGTGATGCAGCAGTTGGAGCGGCAGCTGGGCCATGCCAATCCCTACACCCTGGCCTACCAGAGCCGGGTCGGTCCGGTGGAGTGGCTCAAGCCCTACACCGACGAGGCCTTGGTGCGCCTGGGCGAAGACGGGGTCAAGGAGTTGGTGGTGGTGCCGATCAGCTTCGTGAGCGAGCACATCGAAACCCTCGAAGAGATCGACATTGAGTATCGGGAGATCGCCACGGAGGCGGGAATCACCAATTTCCGCCGGGTGCCCGCCCTCGACACCTACCCCACCTTCATCCGGGGACTCGCCGATCTGGTCCAGCTCGCCCAGGCCGGCCCGGAGGTGAACCTCGACCAGGCCGCCACCCTGCCCACCAAGGTCAAGCTCTACCCCCAGGACAAGTGGGCCTGGGGATGGAACAACAGCTCGGAGGTGTGGAACGGCCGGCTGGCCATGCTGGGCTTCTCCGCCTTCCTGCTGGAGCTGATCAGCGGTCGCGGCCCCCTCCATGCGATGGGCCTGCTCTAGAACCCGGGCGCCCGGACAACGGCTGCGCAACAGAGGGCCCGTCCACCGAAGCGACCCCCTACTCTGTGATTCTTCCGTCACCTGAGTGACCAGCCGCCGTGACGACCGCCACCGGGAGCAGTGTCAGCGTGAGCACCGCCACAGCCGCCACGCCCCCCGGCACCACCACGACCCTGCCCTCCGGCTCCCCGCTCCAGGAGGGGCTTCAGGGCCGGATCAGCGGCGCCGATGCCCTGATGGACGCCCTCCATCGCCATGGGGTCACCCACATCTTCGGCTACCCGGGCGGCGCCATCCTCCCGATTTACGACGCGCTCCACAAGGCCGAGACCCGCGGCTGGCTGCGCCACATCCTGGTGCGGCACGAACAGGGCGGCACCCACGCGGCCGATGCCTATGCCCGGGCCACCGGCCGGGTGGGGGTGTGCTTCGGCACCTCCGGACCGGGCGCCACCAATCTGGTCACCGGCATCGCCACCGCCCAGATGGATTCGGTGCCGATGGTGGTCATCACCGGCCAGGTGCCCCGCGCCTCGATCGGCACGGACGCGTTTCAGGAAACCGACATCTTCGGCATCACCCTGCCGATCGTGAAGCATTCCTGGGTGGTGCGGGATCCCGCCGACATCGGGCGGATCGTGGCCGAGGCCTTCCTGATCGCCGCCACGGGCCGACCCGGCCCCGTGCTGATCGATGTGCCCAAGGACGTGGGGCTCGAAGAGTTCGACTACCTCCCCGTCGAGCCGGGAAGCGCCGTGCCGGCGGGCTTTCAGCTGCCCACCCCGCCCCGACACGAAGCGATCGAACGGGCCCTTGAGCTGATCCGGCAGGCCCGCCGACCCCTCCTCTACGTGGGGGGAGGGGCGGTGGGCTCCAGCGCCCACGGGGCCGTCCTCAGCCTGGCGGAACGGTTCCAGCTCCCGGTCACCACCACCCTGATGGGCAAGGGCGCCTTTGACGAGCGCCACTCCCTGGCGGTGGGCATGCTCGGCATGCATGGCACCGCCTACGCCAACTTCGCCGTCACGGAGTGCGATCTGCTGATCGCCGTCGGCGCCCGCTTCGATGATCGGG
>CAYGQY010000288.1:0-706 GCA_964352195.1 uncultured bacterium | reverse complement strand
CCACATCGACAGCGATGCGGCCGAGGGGGGCAAGAACCGCGTGCCCGACGTGCCGATCGTCTCCGATGTGCGCCTGGCCCTCGAGGCCCTGCTGGCCGCCTCCGCCGGGGAGACGGCCAGCGGCCGTACCGAGGCCTGGCTCGATCGCATCGCCACCTGGAAACAGCACTATCCCCTGGTGGTGCCCTGCCCCGATGGCGACATCGCCCCCCAGGAGGTGCTGGTGGCCCTGCGGGACCTGGTCCCCGACGCCTTCGTCACCACCGACGTGGGGCAGCACCAGATGTGGGCCGCCCAGTTCCTGAACAACCCGCCGCGGCACTGGATCAGCAGCAGCGGCCTGGGCACGATGGGATTCGGCCTGCCCGCCGCCCTCGGGGTGCAGGTGGCCTTCCCGGAGGACCAGGTGGTCTGCGTGGCCGGCGACGCCAGCATCCTGATGAACATCCAGGAGCTGGGCACCCTTTCGCAATACGACCTGCCCGTGAAGGTGGTGATCATCAACAACGGCTGGCAGGGCATGGTGCGCCAGTGGCAGGAAAGCTTCTACGGCGAGCGCTATTCGGCCTCCGAGATGATGGGCGGCATGCCTGATTTTCCCCGTCTGGCTGAAGCGTTCGGGGTTCGTGGGGTGGGCATCACCGAACGGGCGACCCTGCGGGAGCAGCTGGCGGAGGCCCTGGCCCATCCCGGCCCCGCCCTGATC
>CAYGQY010000287.1:0-3206 GCA_964352195.1 uncultured bacterium | reverse complement strand
GGCTGGCACTCCCTGGTGGTGGCCACCGGGGGCGGGGTGGTGACCCGCCCCGTGAACTGGGGGCAACTGCACCAGGGGCTGGTGGTGTGGCTGGATGCCCCGGAGACGCTGCTGCTCGAACGGCTCAGCGCCGACCCGGGCCCGCGGCCCCTGATGACCACCACAGACCCCACGGAGGACCCCGCCACAGGCCCCGCTCTCCGGCTGCGGGGCCTGCTCGCGCAGCGTCGTCCGCTCTATGCCCAGGCCGATCTGCGCATCCTTCAGGACGGTCGCCCCGCCGCGGAGGTGGCCCGGCAGGTGCTGGAGGCCCTTCCCGCCGTTCTGCGCCCCCGCCAGGCGCCGCCGCAGGTCCCGCTGAGCCTGATCGAGCCGGATGGGGCGCTCGGAACGAGCCTGAACTGACACCGGAGTCGGTGCGATCAGCGCCCCGGCGGCTCCAGGCGCACGGCATACCACTGGATCACGAGGCCGGGTTCCAGCTCCAGCTCGCAGGCGGTGTCCAGCAGGCGCTCCGCCCGCTTCCGGTCTCCGGAGAGATCCTGCAGGTCGGCCGGGGGGGCGTCCAGACCGCCCAGGTGGGCCGCCAGCCAGTCGAGGGTGGCCGGGGCGGTGAGGATGCGCTCCCCGCTGGCGGGCTCCAGCACCACGTAATGATCGAGTTCCCGCAGCAGGGGATCGGACATGCTCTCCGGGCGGATCGCCACCATCCTGCTGGCTCCAGGGCTCAGATCACCTCCACCGCGGCGGAGGGATCGGAGCCCCGACCCAGCTCGAGGTAGAGCCGGTCGCGCCAGTCGAACAGGGGAGCCAGCAGCGGATGGTCGGCCAGCCCGGGAACGCCCCGGCCCGCCAGGGGAGCACCGGCTGAGGCGGGGAAGCGAAGCAGGGAGAGCTGGGCGGCGACGGCCAGGTCGGCCAGGCTGAGGCTGTCACCGACCAGATGGCCCCCCTCGGACACCAGGAGCGCCAGCTGCTCCAGGTTGCGCTGCAGCTGACGGCGCTCCCCCTGGCCGAGGGTGTCACCCAGGGGGGCGAGCAGATCGGTGGGCAGGGCGCCCACCAGGGAGCGCAGCGCGGCCGGGGTGGCCTCGGGCAGCAGCGCTCCGCGCAGCACGGGATCCGATCCTGCCGCCAGGAGCAGGGCCTGGCGGGCTCCGGAAGCCAGGGCCGTGTCGGCCCAGTCCTCGAGCAGCAGCACCCGGGCCCGCTCCTTCGGATCGGCCGGCAGCAGGGCGGGCTCGGGAACCGTCTCTTCGAGGTGAAGGGCGATGGCGCTCGAATCGGCGATGATCGCCCCGCCATCGACCAGCACCGGCACCTGCCGCTGCCCGGAGAGACGGAACAGCTCGAGCTGGCCGAGGCCCGGAGTCACCTCGACCACGCCATAGTCGAGGCGTTTGGCCGCCAGGATCAGTCGCACCTTCTCACAGAAGGACGAATGGCGGAACTGGTGGAGTTCGAGCATGGCCGGCACGGTCCTCTGGGCGGCAGAGTAGCCGTCGCCTCCCTTCTCCCGTAGCACTGACTTCCCCACCGACCCCGTTGCCGCCATGAAGGAGTTTTTTCTCAACGTGACGCGCTACCCGCGCTATCTCGTTGCCTTCGTTCTCGGTGTGTTCAACTCCGTGGCCCAGCCCCTGGCGCGGCGCAGCAGCAGCAATCCGGTGACCGCCGTCGCCCTGATCGGGGCACTGGTGAGCGCCCTGATCAGTCTCACCCTGGTGCTGCGTGCGATGGTGTCGCCAGCACCGCTGGCGTAGGGCATGGGGCAGGGGCGACGGGTCGAGCGGATCGCCTCCATGATCCGCCGTGAACTCAGCGAGCTGCTGGTCAACGGCATCAAGGACGAGCGGGTCCGCCTGGGAATGGTGAGCGTGACCCAGGTCGAGGTGGCCGGGGATCTGCAGCACTGCAAGATCTTCGTGAGCATCTTCGGCAGCGAACAGGACCGGGACCGGGCCCTCGCCGGGCTGCGCTCGGCCGCCCCCTATGTGAAGGGGGAACTGGGCCGGCGGCTCAACCTGCGCCGGACCCCGGAGGTGTCGTTCCAGCTCGATCGTGGCCTCGAGAAGGGCAGCGAGGTGCTGGGCCTGCTCAACCGTCTGGGACGGGAACGGGAGGTGCGCGGCGAAGTGCCGCCCGGCAGCGACGTCAGCGCGGACAGCGAGGGCCCTGAGGACCTCAGCCCGGACGGGGAGAACCGAAGCCAGGCCGATGGCCGCCGGGACGAGCATGACGGCTTCCGCTGACGACGGGCCGGCGACGCTGCGGCAGCAGGTCGCCCGCTTGCTGGTGGTCCGGGGCAGTGGTCACCTGGGGGACGGTCAGCGCCGCTATCCCCGCTGGGAGCTGCCCAATTCCAGCCTGCGGCGCCTGCTGGCCGAGGGTGTGGGCGGAGTGATCCTGCTGGGTGGCAGCGCGGCGGACCTCCGCCTGCGCACCCAGCAGCTCCGGGGCTGGTCCGACCACCCCCTGCTGCTCTGCGCCGACGTGGAGGAGGGCGTGGGTCAGCGCTTCGAGGGGGCCAGCTGGCTGGCGCCACCCCTGGCGGTGGGGCGCCTCCACGCCAGCGATCCCGCCAGGGCCCTGACCCTGGCGGGGCGCTACGGACGCTGCACGGGACGCCAGGCTCGCCGGCTCGGGCTGAACGGGGTGCTGGCCCCGGTCTGTGACGTGAACAACAACCCGGCCAATCCGGTGATCAACGTGCGGGCCTGGGGGGAGGATCCTGCCACCGCCGGTGCGCTGGCGGCCGCCTTCATCGCGGGCGCCCAGGGCGAGGGGGTGCTCTGCTGCGCCAAGCATTTCCCCGGCCACGGGGACACCAACGCCGACTCCCACCTCGAACTGCCGGTGCTGGCCCACGGACGCGGGCGCCTGGAGTCGGTGGAACTGCCGCCCTTCCGCGCGGCGATCGGCGCCGGGGCCGCCGCGGTGATGACAGCCCACCTGCAGCTGCCGGCCCTGGATCCCGAGCGCCCGGCCACCCTCTCGGCGGCGGTGCTCAACGGGCTGTTGCGGCGGGATCTGGGCTTCGAGGGTCTGGTGATCACCGATGCCCTGGTGATGGAGGCGATCACCGCTGACTGGGGGGCGGGGGAGGCGGCCGTGCTGGCCGGCGAGGCCGGGGCCGACCTGGTGCTGATGCCCGCCGACGCCGATGCCGCCATCGCGGCTCTGGAGGCGGCGGTGGACAGCGGACG
>CAYGQY010000286.1:0-3219 GCA_964352195.1 uncultured bacterium | reverse complement strand
CGGCAAAGCGGTCGGCCGCGGGGCCGCTGACCCCCACATCCGCACGGAACAGTGCTCGGCAGAGCGGCCCGGACCAGAGGACCGGCGGAAGGACCCAGTCCATGAACCCAGCCCATGGGCGTTGATCAACAGCGCGGATCTAAGGCGTGGATCCTTGCTACCGATGGCGCAGATTCCAGTCCGTCGGATTCAGCCTGTTCTTGCTCCTGCACCACCCGGACTGCGCGGCCGATTCCGGAGATCCCGGCCGCTCGGATCAGGGGTAATCGAGCCCAGATTTGTATGACTGAATGGATGCAAAGCCGGTGATCGGACTTGAACCGACGACCTACTGATTACGAATCAGTTGCTCTACCACTGAGCTACACCGGCAACCTGGACAAATTAGCATCGAGGCGATCTCACGGCTTCAGCCGCATGCCCCCTTCCACGCCCCGGCCCCTCGATCCCGAGCTGAGGGCGCGTCTTCTGCAGGAAGCGAAAACACCCTGGAGATCGCTCAGGCGGGCCCTCTGGTTCGCGCTCATGGCCTCCGGTGCGCTGGGTCTGGCCACCATGCTGATGCGTCTTTCGGCCGGTGGGGAGCTGGCTTCAGGGGACCTGATCATTCAGCTCGGGGCCTGCGGACTGTTCGGGACCCTGCTCTGGCGTGACCGCTGAGGCGCCCGCCTCGGATCCAGTCCCCTCATGCGAGGGCTGCGGCGGCTCCTTCAGGGGCTCGGGCAACAGCAGGGGCAGGCCGAGGCTGAGGCGCTCGGTGCTGGCCCGCTCCAGGCTCAGCGGGGTTGCCTGGGCCACGCTGGCCTCCGGGCGGGAGAGGAGCCACAGGGCCTGAACTGCCTGCTGCCATTGCCACAGCAGCAGGGCCACGACCGGTATGGCCAGCAGCAGCACCACGAGCCGGGATGGGCTGCCGAGGGGAGTGAGGGCGGCCAGCTCGGGGGCGAGGCCATCGAGGCTCCAGACCGCCGGGACCAGCAGCAGAGCCCCGCCGGCTCCGATGCCTTTGACCAGCAGGGGAGACTGCATCGCGCTGAGCCGCCGCTGCTGCTCGCGGCGGCCCCGGAGGGGTGTGCGCAGCAGCAGCAGGGACCAGATATCCGCCGGTCGGCGCCACAGGAGCACGGCAGGCAGAAGGCCGCCCAGACACCACAGCAGCAGCCGTTCGAGGCCGGGAGCCCGGCCCGGATCGGCACCGGCCAGGATCAGGCCAACGCCCAGACACTCAGCGGGGAGGGCCGCCAGCCCGAGCAGCTGGAGCCAGAGCAGCGGCTCACGGCGGGCGGTCACATCAGGTGCTCAGGGTGCGGCGCTGGTTGACCAGCCGGAACGCCTCGACGCGGTCGCCGTCCTGCCAGTTGGCGAAGCGGTCACAGCCGATGCCGCATTCGAAGCCGGTGGCCACCTCCTTGACGTCGTCCTTGTTGCGGCGGAGGGAGTCGAGATCGCCGTCGAAGACGACCTGCTTGCCCCGATGCACCCGAACCTTGCAGTTCCGCTGCAGCTTGCCGCTGGTCACGTAGCAGCCCGCCACCGCACTCTTGCCGATGGTGAACACGGCCCGCACCTCGGCTTCGCCCAGGGGTTCCTCCACCAGCTCCGGCTCCAGCAGGCCCTCCATCGCCAGCTGAATGTCCTCGAGCAGCTTGTAGATCACCTCGTAGTCGCGCACGTCGACACCGGTGGCGTCCGCTGCCCGTTTGGCCCCGGAGGCCATCGAGGTGTTGAATCCCACGATCACGGCGCCCGAGGCTGCGGCGAGGTCGACATCGGTTTCCGTGATCTCGCCGGGCGCCGAGAGCAGCACCCGCACCTGCACTTCGCCCTGGGGCAGTTGCTCGAGCGAACCGAGGATCGCCTCGACACTGCCCTGGACGTCGGCCTTGAGGATAAGGTTGAGCTCCTTCAGCTCCCCTTCGCTGGCCTGGCCGGACATCGAGGCCAGCGAGACCCGCCGGGAGGCCATCTGCTGGGCCAGCCGGGTGGCCCGGGCCTCGGTGGCCCGATCGCCCACCACGGCCCGGGCGGTCTTCTCGTCGGGGTAGACCTCGAACTCGTCGCCGGCGGTGGGCACCTCGCTGAAGCCCAGGGCCTCGACGGCGGCCGACGGGCCCGCCAGTTTGACGCGTTTGCCGGTGTCATCGACCATGGCCCGCACCTTGCCCAGCACGGGGCCGGCCGCCAGCACGTCGCCGGCCCGGAGGCTGCCGTTCTGGATCAGGAGCGTGGCCACGGGTCCCTTGGCCTTGTCGAGGTGGGCCTCGATCACGGTTCCCTTCGCCATCCGGTCGGGGTTGGCCTGGAGATCCTCCACCTCGGTGACCAGCAGGATCATCTCCAGCAGCTTGTCGATGTTCTCACCCTTGATGGCGCTCACCGGCACCATCACCGTGCTGCCGCCCCAGTCTTCGGCCACGAGTTCAAGGGCGGAGAGCTCCTGTTTGACCCGTTCGGGCTGGGCCCCTTCCTTGTCGATCTTATTGATCGCCACGATGATCGGCACCTCAGCGGCCCTGGCGTGGCTGATCGCCTCCAGGGTCTGGGGCCGCACGCCGTCATCGGCGGCCACCACGAGCACCGCCACGTCCGTGACCTTGGTGCCGCGGGCCCGCATGGCGGTGAAGGCTTCGTGGCCTGGGGTGTCCAGGAAGGTGATGCGGCGGCTCTCGCCTGCCTGGGGGATCGTCACCTGATAGGCCCCGATGTGCTGGGTGATGCCCCCCGCTTCTCCAGCCGCCACCCGCGTTTTGCGGATGGCATCGAGCAGGCTCGTCTTGCCGTGGTCCACGTGGCCCATCACGGTGACCACCGGTGGCCGTCGGATCAGGTGGGCCAGGTCACCCTCCTCGATCATGTCCACAGTCTTGCGGGCGGCCTCCTGGACGTCATCGGCCAGCACCGGAACGCCGAATTCCTCGGAAACCGTCTCGATCGTGGAGAGATCGACCGTCTGGGTGACGGTGGCGATGATGCCCTTGAAGAACAGGGATTTGATGATTTCGGAACTCTCGACACCGAGGCGATCGGCCAGCTCCTGCACCGTCAGGTTCCCCTCCGGCACGATCAGCATCTCGGGCCGGGTGGCCTTGGCCTCCCGGGCGGCGCGCAGTTCCATCGCCCGGCGGCGCTGACGCTGGCGGGTGGTTTCCTTCTTGCGCTTGCGCATCGCCACCACCGGCTTGGCGCCGGGGGCCGGCTGACGGGTGCGGGGTCTGGCGG
>CAYGQY010000285.1:0-3230 GCA_964352195.1 uncultured bacterium | reverse complement strand
GGCCAGCACGGCGTTGAGGCTGCTGAAGTGGGCACGGGTCGTGGCGGCGATGATCCGGGCCAGGGTCGTCTTGCCGACTCCGGGGGGGCCATGCAGGATCAGGTTGCCCACCCGATCGGCGCGGATGGCCCGCCGCAGCAGGCGTCCGGGTCCGAGAATCTCCTCCTGACCGACGAAGTCCTCCATGCTGCGGGGACGCAGCCGGTCGGCCAGCGGCGCCATGGTTCGGCGGTTCCGCTCCCCCTGATACTCGAACAGGTCCGTCACCGGCTCCCGCCTCATCCAGGGACAATCTTCGGGTCCGCCACAAGGGGGGTGGGCTGGAGGGGCTGGTCCTCCATAATCAGCTCACTGTTGTTGCCTGTGTGAAGCGTTCCCGACTGGTGATTCCGGCGGTCTTCGTCGTCCTGGCGGCCGGCATCGGTGGCTGTGGAGCCCCTGCCCCTCCGGCATCCCGTCAGGTGCAGGTCGGCACCCAGCCCGTGGCCGAGGCCCGCTTCACCGATGACGTTGACACGATCAGCACCCTGGAGGCGCTGACGGTGGTGCAACTGGCCGCCCAGGCCGGCGGCCGGATCGAGCGTCTGCTCGTCAACCAGGGGGATGTGGTGCGCAAGGGGCAGTTGCTGCTCGTGCTCGACCAGGTGCAGGTCCGCGCCGACGTGGCCAGCCTTCGCGCCGAGCTCGAGAAGGACAAGCTCAACTACCAGCGCTTCGAGTTCCTGGTGCAGCAGGGGGCGTCGAGTGCCATCCAGCGCGATCAGTTTCAGGCGCAGTACCTCCAGTCGAAGGAAGCGTTGCGGGCGCGGGAAGCGGATCTGGCCTTCCGGGATCTCCGCGCGCCGGCCGATGGCGTGATCAGCGATCTGTTGGTCAAAACGGGGGATGTGATCCGCTCCGGCGACCCGTTCACCAAGGTGGTGCGCAACGACCGTCTGATGGCCCGCATCGACGTGCCCGGGGTGCTCACTTCCCGGGTGCGACCGGGCCAGCCGGTCACCCTGCAGGAACCGCTCGCCACCAAAGTGCTGGCCCGGGGTGTGGTGAGTTCGGTGGATCCGGTTGTGAACGCCGGGAATCAGTCCCTGTTGGTGAAGGCCGAATTCCCCAACCCCACCGGCACCCTGCGCACCGGTCTGCGGCTCCGGACCCGCGTCGAGCTGGAGGCCCGGGAGCTGCCCTCGGTCCCGTTCCAGGCGGTGACCCAGACCGCCGGCCAGAGCTTCGTGTTCGCCCTCGGCACTCTCCAGGATCTGGAGAGGTCACCCGGCAAGGCTCCGCTCGAGCAGCTGCGCCGTCTTCCCCCGGGCACCACCTTCGCCCTGCAGCGGCCCGTCCAGCTCGGCCCGCTGCAGAACAACCGTTATCCCGTGCTCAGTGGCGTAACGGTGGGTGAGCGCGTGATCACCACCAACCTGCTCACCCTCCGCCACGGCACTCCGGTGGCCCTCAACTGATCCAGCCACCGCTCGATGTCCCCTTCCAACACGTTCATCGTCCGCCCGGTTCTCACCGTGGTGTGCAGCCTGCTGATCGTGTTCGCGGGATTGATCGCCATCCCCCTACTGCCGGTCGAGAGTCTGCCGGACATCGCCCCGCCCACCGTCACGGTCACCTCCCGATACAACGGCGCCGACGCGGTGAGTGTCGAAGAGGGGGTCACCTCGGTGCTGGAGCAGCAGATCAACGGCGTCGAGAACATGGAGTACATCAGCTCCACCAGCGCCGCTGACGGGACCAGCGCGATCACGGTGTCCTTCGCCAGCGGCAGTGATGGGGACATCAATCAGGTGAACGTCCAGAACCGGGTGGCGCTGGCCCAGCCCCAGCTCCCCACCGAAGTGCGCCAATCGGGAGTGGTGGTCAACAAGGCCTCCAATTCGATCCTGCTGGTGTATAACTTCGTGAGCGAGGATCCAGCCAACCCGTTCAGCATCGAGACGATCAGCGGGCTGCTGGATCTCAATCTCACGGATGCCATCCGTCGGGTGAGGGGTGTTGGCAGCATCACCTATTTCGGCAATCGTCAACTGTCATTCCGGCTCTGGCTGGATCCTGACAAGCTGGCGGCCAACAATCTCACCTCCAATGATGTGGTGACGGCCCTCAACAGCCAGAACCGTCTGGTGGCAGCTGGCCGTGTGGGCGGAGCCCCCGCACCCGAGGGCCAGCAATACACCCTCACCGTGCAGCTCCAGGGCCGGTTGGTCAGCCAGCGGGAATTCGATGCCCTCATCCTGGGGCGCACCGACGACGGAGGTCTGATCCGCCTTCGAGACGTGGGTCGCACCGAACTGGGTGGAGAGAGTTTCGACGTGAGCTCCACCGACCTGCGTGGGGTGCCCTCGGTCGGTCTGGCGGTCTACCAGCTGGGGGGCAGTAATGCCCTGGAGGTGTCCGATGGGGTGAAGGAGGTGCTGGCCGATTTCGAGGCCACCCTGCCACCGGGCCTGAAGATCGAGCCCATCTATGACAGCACCGATTTCATCGAAGCCTCGATCGAGGGGGTGACCGGCTCGCTGCGGGATGCGGTGCTGCTGGTGGTGTTGATCCTGTTTCTGTTCCTGCAGGACTGGAAAGCCACGCTGGTGCCGGCCATCGCCATCCCGGTTGCCCTGGTGGGCACCTTCTTCCTGGTGAAGGTGTTCGGCTTTTCGCTCAATCAACTCACCCTGTTCGGTCTTGTTCTGGCCACGGGTCTGGTGGTGGATGACGCCATCACGGTGATCGAGGACACCTCGACGAAAAAGTCGGAGGGTCTCAGTGCCCTGGCGGCGGCCCGGGCCACCATGGATGAGCTCTTCTCCGCGGTGATCTCCACCTCACTGGTGCTGTTTGCCGTGTTTCTGCCGGTGCTGTTCTTCCCTGGCGCCACCGGCACGATCTACAAGCAGTTTGCGGCCACGATCATCTTTTCGGTGGCCATCTCCACCTTCAACGCCCTCACGTTCTCCCCGATGCTCTCGGCCCTGCTGCTGGCCCGTGAGAGCCCTCCGCCGGGCCGCCGGGCCTATGGCATCGGCGGCCTGGTGATCGGCCTCCTCTACGGGCTGCTGGTGGGGGGCGGTTTCGGGTCCCCGCTCAGCCTGATCCTGTTCGCCGCGATCGGCCTGACCCTCGGCTGGTTCACCCTCACGATCTTCGCCGCCTTCAACCGGTTCTACGCGGTGTTCGAACGTCGCTACGTCGGCCTGCTTGGCTGGGTGCTCGGTCGCCGCAAGCTCGTGATG
>CAYGQY010000284.1:0-3252 GCA_964352195.1 uncultured bacterium | reverse complement strand
CCGCTCATCCCACCCGCCCCAGCACCAGGGCCAGCAGCAGCAGTCCTCCCAGGCGCACCTGGCGGGCGAAATGGAGACCGAAGCGGGAGCGGGGCGGATCCCCGCGCAGCAGGGCGGCCTCCCGCAGCATGCCCAGGGCCGCCACCAACCAGAGGGGCCAGAACGGCCAGCCGATGCCGCTGAGCGCCGCGGCCAGGCCCAGACCGACGGCCGCCGCTCCATAGCAGAGCGCCACCACTGGCGCCGCCGCCCCCCCGAGCGTCAGGGCACTGCTGCGCAGGCCGAGGGCGGCGTCGTCGCTGC
The DNA here is from genome assembly GCA_964352195.1 of uncultured bacterium. Classification (GTDB taxonomy): domain Bacteria; phylum Cyanobacteriota; class Cyanobacteriia; order PCC-6307; family Cyanobiaceae; genus CAYGQY01. Next base: position 2,949 of record CAYGQY010000284.1, on the reverse strand, counting down.
GGTCGGCCATGGCGTAGACGGTGTCGAACCCGAAGGTCCACAGCAGTGTGGCCAGCCAGATCAGGGCGAGGGGCCAGCCGCCCCGCAGGGATCCGCTGCCGGCGGCCCAGGGAATCAGCACCGCGAAGCCCCAGCAGAGGGCGAGCACCAGCTGGGGAAAGGGGAACCAGCGCTTGGCCGATGGGTACAGAAGCACCGGCGGCAGGGTGGCGAGGGCGAGCCCCAGGCAGAGCAGCCGCACCTCGGCCGGCAGGGCCAGGACCACCGCCAGGGCCGCCCCCAGGCAGAGCAGCAGCAGCAGGGCGGCGCTGGCCACGCTCACCCGGCCGCTGGCCAGGGGCCGGCCGCGGGTACGACGCACCCGCGGATCGATGCGGCGGTCCCAGAGGTCATTGGCGACGCAGCCCGCCCCACTCACCGCCAGGCCACCGAGCGTGATCATCCCCACCAGGGACGCCGGCGGTCCGCCCCCCGGCAACAGCCACAGCGACCAGCCGGCGGGGATGAGCAGGACGAGGCGGCCGCTGGGCTTGTCCCAGCGCAGCAGCTCGAACCAGCCCCTCAGGGAGGCGCGGATGGTCATCGGCGCAGGTTAGGGCGCGCGCGGGAGCCGGCTTCACCCCCCCTCCCGGCCGAAGGCCCGTGCCGGAGGGGGCAATGGCAAAGTGACGCCGTCTGTCCCCAGCCGGACACCCGATGGTCTCCTCCGACAGCACCCTCAAGCCGGCGGCGGCGGTGCCCGCCCAGGAACCCAGGTCCCCCTCCGGGGGCACTCCCGCCATGGGCCTGCGCCATGTGGCGGCCATCGACATCGGCACGAATTCGATCCATCTGCTGATCGCCTCGGTGGATCCCGAGCTGCGCAGCTTCCGGGTGGTGCTGGCGGAGAAGTCCACCACCCGGCTGGGGGAGCGGGACCCCGACAGCGGTGACCTCACCCCCGTGGCGATCGAACGGGCCTTCCTGGCCCTGCGTCAGTACCGGGAGCTGGCCGAAAGCCACGGCGTCGAGCAGATCCTCACCGCCGCCACCAGTGCGGTGCGGGAAGCGCCCAACGGCCGTCAGTTCGTGCAGGCGATTCAGGAGCAACTGGCCCTGGAGGTTGATCTGGTCAGCGGACCGGAGGAGGCGCGCCTGATCTATCTGGGCGTGCTCTCGGGCATGGCCTTCGGGGACACCCCCCATCTGATCCTGGACATCGGCGGCGGCTCCACCGAACTGGTGCTCGCCGATGGGCGTGATGCCATCGAGCTGACCAGCACCCGGCTGGGTGCCGTGCGGCTGCAACGGGATTTCGTGCGTCAGGATCCTCTGCCGCCCGAGCGCCTGAGCTTCCTGCGGGCCTTCATCCAGGGCTCCCTGGAGCCCGCGGTGGAGCGGGTGCGGCGGCACCTTCCCGCCGGTTCCGAGCCGATGATGGTGGGGACCAGCGGCACGGCGATCTGCATGGCCGCCCTGGCCGCGGCCGAGGAGGAGCGGCCGCCCCAGCGGCTGCAGGGCTACCGGGTGAGCCGGGAGCGGATCGATCGACTGGTGGACCAGCTGGTGGGACTGAATCTGGAGCAGCGCAAGGCCCTGCCCGCCATCAACGAACGCCGGGCGGAGATCATCGTGCCCGGGGCCCTGGTGCTGCAGCAGGCGATGGGGATGCTGCAGGCCCGTGAGCTGGTGATCAGTGAGCAGGCCCTGCGGGAAGGGTTGATCGTCGACTGGATGCTGCGCCACGACCTGATCGTGGACCGCTTCACCTTCCAGAGCAGCATCCGCCAGCGCACCGTCCGGCACCTGGCCCAGCGCTACGGCGTGGATCTGGGCCGGGCGGATCGGGTGGCCGAGCATGCCCTGAGCCTCTACGACCGCTGCCGCGGCGTTCTCCACCACGACAGCGGCGAGGGACGCCAGCTGCTCTGGGCGGCGGCGATGCTGCACTCCTGCGGTCAGCACATCAACATCAGTGCCTACCACAAGCACAGCTGGTATCTGATCCGCCACGGCGACCTGCTCGGCTACTCCGAATCCGAACAGCTGATGGTGGCCGCCATCGCCCGCTACCACCGCCGCAGCCTGCCGAAGAAACGGCACGAGGCCTGGATTCTGGTGCCCGGCCGCGGCCAGCGCCGCACCGTCAACAGCATGGCGCTGCTGCTGCGGCTGGCCGCCTCCCTCGACCGGCGCCCCACCCCTGCGGTCGCCGGGCTTCGCATCCAGTGCACACCCACCGATCTGAGCATCGGCCTGGAGCCGGCGGCCGACCTGGACCTGAGCCTGGAGCGCTGGAGCCTCCAGGCCTGCGCCGAGCCCCTGGCCGAGGCCACCGGTGTGCGGCTGCGGGTCGAATCCGCCCAGCGGTAACGAACACGACGACATGGTCGACGGATCCTGGCCAGAAGGGAACTCAGCCCTGTTCACTCCTGCTCCATGGATTCCCCCACCGCCTTCGTCGCCGTCGCCCTCGCGGCCGTCTCCTGGGACGGCGTGCTGAGCCGGGCCGGCTCCCGGGCCCTGCGCCACTCCCTCGACTACCGGGCCCCTTACAACACCATGGAGGAGGGGGCGATGGTGCATCTGTTCGATCGGCTGCTGGCCGAGCTCCGCAGCGAGGGGGCTCCCGCGATGATGGCCAAGGCGGCCCAGCAGCTGGATCCCCACCAGCGCCGCACGGCCTTCGCCGTGGCCGCCGAGATCATGCGCTCCGATGGCGAACTGGTGCTGGAGGAACGGGAGATCCTCGACGATCTGGCCCAGCGGCTGGAGATCCCCTCCTCCATCACCGGCCAGGTGCTGGAAGTGATGGACATGCTCCACGCCAGCCTGGAACGCAGCCCGGTGCTGGCCTGAACGGGCTCCCGGAGGGGGCCTGGGAGCCCCCTCCGGGAGCCCGGGCCAGTCAGGACCATGGGCGATACTGGATTCGAACCAGTGACCCCTTCCGTGTGAAGGAAGTGCGCT
>CAYGQY010000283.1:0-3258 GCA_964352195.1 uncultured bacterium | reverse complement strand
CCCCCCCTCCACGAAAGCCGGCACCAGCAGCGTGACGTCGAAGGGACCGAGGGCGGCATCGATCGCCTCGATCTCCAGCGGGAAATGGCCCCGCAGAGTGGAATCCCCCCGGCTCACCAGCAGCCACGGTCCGATGCCTGCCTCCGCCAGCGCCGGAGGCAGGGCACGGCAGATCTGGGTGATCCGCTCCCGCGCCGCTGCCGGCTCCAGTGCCCGGGTATCGGCCAGCAGGAACAGCAGCGGCGAAGGATCCCGCAGCCCCGCCACCAGGGTGGCGTGGTCCCAGCGCAGCAGCAGGGGGCAGCTGTGCACCGCCTGGGATCCGGTGGGATCGTCGTCGATGACGACGATCTTCAGCGGCGGGGTGAAGCTGGAGGCGGGCTGGGCGTCCATGGCACCATCGTGCCGTGATCACTCCCGAGCCCCACGAGCTGGCCGACCTGGTGCGGCATCTGCATGCGGACGGCACCCCGTGGCTGCCCGCCGGCAGCGGCAGCCGACTGGCCTGGGGCCCGCCGGTGCGCGACACCTCCACCGAGCTGAGCACCGTCCGCCTGAATCGGATCCTCGAGCACGCCAGCGGCGACTTCACCGTGACGGTGGAAGCGGGTACCCCCCTGCGGGAGCTGCAGGAGAACCTGCGGGCCGAAAATCAATGGCTCCCGCTGGACTGGCCCTGGGGCAGCGGCGCCGACGGAGCGGGCGCCGGCACGGTGGGGGGACTGGTGGCTCGCGGCATGGCCGGCGGGCTGCGCCACCGCTATCTGGGAGTCCGCGACCAGCTGGTGGGCATCGGGTTGCTGCGGGCCGACGGCACCGCTGCCCGAGCCGGCGGCAAGGTGGTGAAGAACGTGGCCGGCTACGACCTGATGCGGCTGTTCACGGGGAGCTGGGGATCCCTGGGGCTGATCACCGAACTCACCCTGCGCACCCAGCCCCTGCCGCCCCAGCGCCGTGGCCTGCTGCTCCAGGGCAGCCTTGACGGACTCGACGCCCTGCGCCGCTGGTTGCTCCGCTCCAGCCTCACCCCCGAACTGATCGACTGGTGGAGCGCGCCGCTGGCCGCCCGGGCCGGGGCCGACCCCCTGCCGGGGCTCCTGCTGGGCCTGGCCAGCGTCAGTGATGCCGCCCTGCGGGCCCAGTGCCTCGAGATCCGGGCCCAGGCCAAGCGGGACGGGCTGCACAGCCAGCCCCTGGATCCGGAACGGCTGGAAGCCCTGCGGGCCGTGGCCCTGGGGGAACCGGCCGAGGCCGGCTGGCTGCTGCGCCTCGGGGTGCTCCCCGCCCAGGCGGCCTCCCTGCTGGCGGAGCGGACCCTGCGCGATCTGCCGGTGGCGATCGGTGGCGGAAGTGGTCTGGGAGACGGCTGGGCACCGGCCTCTCTGCCGGCCTACCGGGTGGAGGAGCTGCGCCGCTGCTGCGCCGCCCGCGGCGGCCTGCTCACGGTCCTGCTCCAGCCGGACGGCCAGCGGGTGCCCGCCTGGGAGGACGCGCCGGCCCGCACCCTGATCGAGGCGGTCAAGCGGGAGTTCGACCCCCGACAGCAGCTGGCCCGGGGCCGATTGCCGGGGGTGGCGGCGGCACAATGCGCACTGTGACGGCCCCCGGCGCCGATGAGTGTCCCCACCGCGATCCTGCAGGTGATCTGCCCCGACCGTCCCGGTCTGGTCAGCGATCTGTCCGGCTGGGTGGCCCGCCACGGCGGCAACATCCGCCACGCCGACCACCACACCGATGCCGGAGCCGGGCTGTTCCTCAGCCGGATCGAATGGCAGCTGGAGGGCTTCCAGCTGCCACGGCCGGCCATCGGTCCGGCCGCGATGGCCCTGGCGGAGAGTCTGGGCGGCCAGGGGGAGCTCCACTTCTCCGATCAGCCGCCCAGGGTGGCGATCTTCGTGGGCCGGCAGGAGCACTGCCTGGTGGATCTGCTCTGGCGCACCCGCTCCGGTGAGCTGCCCATGGAGGTTCCGCTGGTGGCCTCCAACCACCCGGATCTGGCTGAGCTGGCCGAGGGCTTCGGCGCCCGATTCGTGCACGTGCCCGTGGATCGAAGCAACAAGGGGGCGGCGGAAGAGGTGCTGCTGCGGCTCCTCCGGGAGCGGCGGATCGAGCTGGTGGTGCTGGCCAAGTACATGCAGGTGCTGAGTCCCCAGTTCCTGGAGCGTTTCTCCCCGGTGATCAACATCCACCACTCCTTCCTGCCGGCCTTCAAGGGGGCCCAGCCCTACCAGCGAGCCTGGGAGCGGGGGGTCAAACTGATCGGCGCCACCGCCCACTACGTGACCGAAGATCTCGACGGCGGACCGATCATCGAACAGGCCACCGTGGCGGTCAGTCACCGCGACGAGGTGGAGGATCTGATTCGCAAGGGGAGGGACACCGAACGACTGGCGCTCGCCCGGGCCCTGCGGCTGCATCTGCGCCGCCAGGTGATGGTCTACCGGAGCCGCACAGCCGTCTTCTCATGATCCTGGCCACGCTGCGGCGCCTCGACGGGGCCCGCCCCGAGGAGGCCTCCCTGCTGGGGTGGCGCTGCTTCCAGCTGGGCCTGGTCCTTCTGGCCAGCAGCGCCCTGCTCGCCGGTCTGCTGCTGCTGGTGGCCCTGGTGCTCGGCAGCCGCCATCGCCCCCGCCCCTTCGAGGACCACGTCAACCTGGTGATGCTGCTGGCGGCGGTGCTGATGCTGCTGGGCTGCCTGGGGGCCTCCAGCGGCTGGCTGGCCTGGGTCGGGCTGGGGAACTGGCTGCCGTTCTTCTGGGCGTTCTGGGGTTTCCAGCCCTATCTGGCCGGCGAAGGCGCCCGCCGCCGGGTGGGGCTGCTGCTGGTGGCCAGCACCGTGCCGGTGATCATCACGGGCCTGGGGCAGCTCTGGTGGGGCTGGAGCGGGCCGTTTCAGAGTCTCGGAGGGGCGATCATCTGGCACCTGGTGCCGGGGGGAAACCCGGAGGGCCGGCTGGCCGGTCTGTTCGATTACGCCAACATCGCCGGGGCCTGGCTGGCCCTGGTCTGGCCCTTCGCCCTGGCCTCCCTGCTGGAGCGCTCCCTCCCCTGGCGCCGCCGGTTGCCGGCGCTCGGAATCGGCATCGCCCTGGTGGTGTCCCTGGCGCTGACCGATTCCCGCAACGCCTGGGGCGCCCTGGTGCTGGCCCTGCCGCTGGTGATCGGTCCGGCCCGCTGGGGCTGGCTGCTCCCCCTCCTCCTGCTGGGACTCCTGCCGGTCGCCCTGGCCAGCCTCCACCGTCAGCCCCCCTCACTCAC
>CAYGQY010000282.1:0-3271 GCA_964352195.1 uncultured bacterium | reverse complement strand
GATAGGGAGGTTTGGCGGCCAGCCGGGGACGGCGGGGCCGGCGGGACGCTCAGGCGATCGACTGCTGCAGCTCGCGCACCGTCTGCAACTGGCCGTAGTAGTAGTTGGCCCGGGCGCGGCGGTCGGCGTCCTCCAGGCTGTCGAGGGCATCGAAGCCGAGGCTGATCCAGAGTTCATGACCGCAGGCCCGGTTCAGTTCGGCGACGGCCTCCTGCTCGAGGTTGGCCAGGCGACGCTGCAGATTCTTGATCTGGGCGATGGACATGACGGGGCAATCGCAGACACCGATAGTACAGACGCACTGACGGGCCGGCGCCGGGGGGCTCAGAAGGGCAGTTTCTTGCGATCTTCCTTGTCGAGATCGGCCTCCAGCTCCCGCAGCCGCCGCAGGATCGTGTCGTAGTACTCCTTCAGGTAATCCTCCAGCCGCGTGGTGTCGGCCTCCGCCAGGCCGAAGGCCCGGTAGCTCTCCTCCATCGGAGCATCGAGGCGGCGACCGCCGCCGGTCACCTCGGCGAAGGCCAGCCGCTCCGCCACGTTGAGGCCGGCCTCGAAGAAGGAGGCCACCCCCTGCATCAACCGGATCAGCACCGGCCGGACCCGGAACACCCGGGCCGGCTTGCCGCTGTATTTCTCGCAAAGCTGAACCACCTCCCCGGTGTTCCAGGCCTTCGGTCCCACGACCGGGAAGGTGCCCCGCACGGTCTCGGGGCGCTCCAGGGCCGCCACCGCAAAGCGGGCCACATCCTGGGTGTTCATGTAGGCGATCGGGGTCGGGGTGCCGCTGACCCAGACCGTCTGATTCTCGAGAACGGGAATGGCGAACTGTCCGATCACCCCCTGCATGAAGGCGACGCAGCGGAGGATCGTGTAGTCGAGATCGGAGTGCTCCAGCAGCTGCTCCGTGCAGTGCTTGATGTCCATCAACGGCACGTGGCGGTGCAGCTCGGCGTCCAGCAGGGAGATGAACACCACCCGTGTCACCCCGCTCGACTCGCAGGCCCGCAGCAGGTTGAGCTTCCCCTGCCAGTCGATCCGATGGACACCGGCGCCATCGGTGGGGCGGGCGGTGGCGGCGTCGATCATGGCCTCCTGGCCCTCGAGGGCGTAGGCCAGGCTCTCCGGCTCGAGCAGGTCGCCCCGGGTCAGTTCACAGCCCCATTCCTGCAGGAAGGCCGCCCTGCGGGGGGAGCGCACCATGCAGCGAACCTGATGACCCTGATCGAGCGCACGGCGGGCAATCTGGCGACCGAGCGTGCCGGTACCGCCGACGACCAGGAGCTGCATGAACGGCGGGAGAAGGAGGGGGAGAGCCTAAAGCTGCGCTCAGGAGGGCGCGCCAGAGGGTTGGAGGTCCCACGGATCCAGGGCCTGGCCCCCAGCGGAGCACCGGCCGGGGGTCAGTCCTTCTGGAGTTTGAGCAGCAGGGCCCCGCCCACCAGGCCGACGGGGATCAGCACCCAGAAGATCGCGGCGGTGAAGAAGATTTCCGAAGCCATGGCGGTGGCGAGAACGGCTACCTATCTAGCGCCCCATTCAGCCGCTCGGCCAGCTCCAGCACCAGCGGCCAGGGGGCGTCGGTGCGCAGCTGGCCCGCCATCACCCCGCTGACGCGCCCGCTCCAGCCCCGGGCCCGCAACGCCTCCAGCAGGGGCCGCAGCCGGGGCGGCCCACTCCCCAGGCAGCGCCCGATCTCCGCCATCGGCCAGACCCTGGCGGGGGAACCGGGATCCGCCCTGAGGGCGGCGAGCAGCCGGGCGGCGGCCGGCCCCAGCACCGCTCCCCCGGACGGCCCCGGGTCCTCCAGATCGGCCATCTCCGCCAGGGTGGTCAGGTGCTGCAGGGGACCGATCCAGAGCGGTCCGCTCACCGCCAGCGGCCGCTCCGAAGCGGCCCCGCAGGCGCAGGCGGCCCAGCCCCGGAGCCGGAGCAGGCTCTGGGGCTGCTGGTCACCGCACCCATGGCAATGGGCCAGCAGGCCCAGCTGGTCCTCCTCGCCGGGAGCGGGCCGGCGGCGCAGCTGCACGGCCGTCCGGAAGGTGCGCCCATCGCTGAAGCTGAACAGGGGACGCAGGCCCCGCCCCATCGCCCAGGCGGTGCGGGCGATCAGGCCCAGCTGCAACCGCAGGGCCAGCTCCCAGCTCGCCGGGTGGGCGCGGGCGGCCGCCCCGAGCGAGCGCACGGCGGCCCTGCGGTCGTGGCCGGTGGGGGAGCGTCCGTCGCTGCTGGCCAGGTAGAGCACCCCGTCGAAGCGCACCGCCTCCAGGGCCAGGGGCACCAGGGCCGAGGGGCAGCCGAAGCCATCGAGATCGACCAGCTCGAAACGCTCCTGCCGCAACAGACAATCCGCCAGCAGGCTCTCGGCGGTGCGGGCACTCAGCCGCACGGGGATGTCCTGGAGCAGGGGAGCCAGGTTGGCCTGCAGCAGCGGCAGCCGCTGGGGATCGGCGTCATTGGCCCAGAGCGCCGTCGCCCCCGCCTCCAGGCCATAGCGGAGCGAGCGGATGCCGCAGCCGGCCATCGGCTCGAGCAGAGCCAGGGGACCCGTACGGGCCAGCCAGCGGGCCAGCAGCACGCCGAGATCCCTGGAGGGGCGGGAATCCACCCGAAAGAAGCCATCGCCGGGCCGCACCCGCGCCGCCCCTTCGCAATAGTGAGGTTCGTCCTGCGTGGCCCAGCTCCGGTGGTGACCGCCCGCGCCCAGCCTGTCGCAACCGTGGGCATCAACTGGGGAGAGCACGGCGTCTGGCACTGGCGCGGCCTGGCCTGCCACTGGCGGATGCTGGGGGATCCCTCCCATCCCCCGCTGCTGCTGCTGCACGGCTTCGCCGCGAGCAGCGGCCACTGGCGCCACAACGCCGGAGCGCTGGCGGCCGCCGGCTGGTGCGTCTACGGCCTCGACCTGATCGGCTTCGGCGCCTCCGAGCAACCGGCCCTCCGCCTCGACAACCGGCTCTGGGCCCACCAGAGCGTCAGCTTCCTCCGCCAGGTGGTGCAACGTCCCGCCGTGCTGGTGGGCCACTCCCTCGGCGGGCTGGTGGCCCTCACCGCCGCGGTGCTGGCTCCCCCCTGGGGGCGGGCGGTGGCGGCCCTGCCCCTGCCCGATCCCACCCTGCTGATCGACCTGCCCCGGCGGCGTCCCCCCTGGCGGCGACGGTTGCAGCGGTGGCTGGTGCTGCTGCTCTGCCGGCTGCTCCCCCTGGCGCTGCAGGTCCCCCTGATCGCCCACACGCCCCTGCAGCATCTGGCCCTGCAGAGCGCCTACCCCCTG
>CAYGQY010000281.1:0-3275 GCA_964352195.1 uncultured bacterium | reverse complement strand
GCAGGGGACCATCCCGGTCGGAGCGGAAGATCAGCTCCAGGTCGTCGGCGTGGTCGGGCAGCAGGGCGATCAGGGCATGAAGGGCCCGCAGGGTGAGCGGCGCCCCCCGGGCCATCGCCTCGCTGCTCATCAGCACCACGTCCAGTTCCGGTCCGTCGGCCTGGGGCTGGACGTCGGCGAACAGCTGCACGGCCATGCCCTGGGGGGGCACCCGCATCAGGGCGCTGAGATGGACGGGCCCCTGGTGGTCGATCTCGGTGCCCAGCTGCAGCAGGGCGGGCATCAGTTTCCCGATCAGCTCATGGCCCGCCGCTGGGCTTCGGGGTTTCAGCACCACGATCAGGCGAGCCATGGGATCTGGCGATGTGGGGGCATCCTTGCGCAGAGCCCGCCCGAGTGATCAGTGCTCCAGCAGGGCGTTGATCGCCAGTTCGAACGGCACGGCGCTCGGCGGCAGCCGCAGCAGGAGACTGACGTGGGCGGCCAGATCTTCCGGCTGGGTCATGGCCTGCTTCGGCAGGGTCCGCACCGCCGCTGCCATCTCGGTGTTCACCCAGCCGGGGCAGATCGCTGTGACGCGGATGCCGTCCTCCCAGCCTTCGTTGCGCATCGCCTCGCACAGTCCCATCAGGGCGAACTTGCTGGTGGCGTAGCCGGCCAGGTGGCCCTTCACCCGCTTGCCGCTCATCGACACCAGGGTCACCACCCGGCCCCGCCCGCTGGCGCTCAGCTGGGGCCAGGCGGCCCGGCTCAGCCACCAGGGACCCATCAGGTTCACCCGCCAGAGCCGCTCCGGCTCGGCGGCGTCCGCGTCGGAGAACTGCACTCCGAGGCGGGAGAACACCCCGGCACAGTGGATCAGGCCGTCGAACGCCCCGAACCGCTCCACGGAGGCGGCCACCCAGGCGGAGGCGGAGCTGGGATCCTCGGCCTCGTAGGGATGGAGGAGCACCCGCCCGGAGTCGGCCAGGTCGGTGTCGGCGAGGGCGCCGGGATTCCGGACCCCCAGCGCGAGGCGGTGCCCATCGGCCAGCAGGCGCCGGGCGATGGCCTGGCCGATCCCACGGCTGGCGCCGCTGATCAACAGGGTGCGTGGCGCCGTCGTCTCCGTCACCGCTGCGGATCCTGCCGTGTCTCCCCGCCGGGGAGAGGTCCCTGAACGGTGGTCATGACGGGATCCCGGACTCCCTCCACCGTGAGCGCACTCACCAGGCGGGCCTGCTTGCAGGGCCTGAGCACCATGGGCTCGCCTCCAGATCTGTCTCCGCTGTAGGACGGCGCCGCCCCGGCTCCCGCGTCACCCGGGAGGTGCTCCCCTCCCAGGATCGCTCCCCCGGGCCCCCGGGCCGCTGCGCCGGTGCAGTGCCGCAGCGCCGGCGAAGACCAGGGCCATCACCAGGTAGCCGAGGGCCCAGCGGCCGCCGCTGCCCCAGCCCAGCTGCAGGACGGTGTCGGTGGCCGTGAAGCGCCAGGCGTGGATCAGGCCGAACCAGGAGGCGGCGGCCGCCAGGGTTGCGCAGGTGGCGGCCGCCAGGAAGCGCTGCTCGATCACATACACCAGCAGGGCCGCCAGCAGCATGGCCGCCACGATCTGGCCCTGCTCCAGGGCAAAGGCCCCTGCCGCCCAGACGTCCACCTGCCGCAGCGGCTCCAGCAGGTCGGCCCCGAAGGGCCGATCCGCACTTCCGGCCCCTCCGGCCCGAAGTGAGGCCTTGATCAGCAGCGCCCCCCAGCCCGCCAGCCCCGGCAGCAGGCCCAGCACCACGGCCGGGGCATGGGCGGCGGGGCTGGCCTGAAAGCTCTGGGCGGCGATCACCAGGGCGATGTACAGCACGATGGCCATTCCCGCCTCGATCGGCACCAGCTGCCCCACCAGCCCGAACACCCCCAGCAGGCAGCCCAGCCCCATCAGCAGGCCATTCAGCCAGGAGTAGCCGATCCGGGCGCCCATCCCTTTCCAACCCGGATGGCCGATGTAGATCGTGGTGGGAAAGCAGGAGCCGAGGCCGGCCGCCACGATCGTGCCCATACCGTTGATCAGCAGCGAACTGCGCACCGGATAGCGGTCCCCGGCTGCGTCGGCGCTCTCCAGGTTCTGCAGGGAGCCGAGGATGTTGAACAGCCCCATCGGCACGATCACGCCGAGCCAGGGCAGCAGCTGGCCGCGGGCCTGCCAGAGGGCGCCCAGCTGGGGCGCGGGGGTGTGCCAGCCCACCTGGGCGAGGTTCGCCTGCCAGCTGGCCGCATCGATGCGCAGCAGGCCGGTGGCCGCGGCCAGCACGATTCCCAGCAGCACCGCCACCAACCCTCCGGGCAGGGGCAGGGTCACGCCGCCGTAGTAGGTGAGCAGGATCACGGCCAGCACGGCCAACCCGACCACCGGTTCGGCGTAGGTGCGCAGCAGGAACCCCAGGCCGATGTAGCCCAGGGCGATGCCGGCGAGGGTGGCCAGCAGGGCCGCCCGCGGCACCCAGCGCCGCACCGCCGCCCCACAGAAGGCGCCGCCGGTTTCGATCAGACCGGATCCGAGGCAGGCCACCAGCCCCGCCTGCCAGGAGAGTCGCACCGCGGACGCGGCGTCCAGCCCCTGGCCCAGGGCCGTGAGCTTCACCGGCAGCATCACCAGGAACACATAGGCGAACAGACTCACCGTGTTGATGCCGTAGGGGAGCGCCGTCCGGTCGCTGCGTCCCTCCGAGCGGGCCAGCCGGTAGGCCTGCCAGGCATAGGCCCCGTTCCCCACCACCAGGCTCAGGCCTGTGGCAGGCAGGATCACCCCGAAGATCAGCGGATCGGGATACCCCAGCACGCCCCGACAGAGGCCGAGGATCAGGAGAATCTGGATCAGATTGTCGAGGCCGAGGCCCAGCAGCCCGTCGATGTCACCCGCCACCAGCCAGCGGGGTCCCCGGTCGCCCATGCGGTCTCTTTCCCGTGTCCTCCCCGATGATGCCGGTTCCCCTTCGGGGCCTCTGACCGTCGCGGTGTCGTGATGGAGGTCGTCCTCCTGTTCGTTGTGCTCCTGGCCCTGGCCGCCGGGGCGCTGGCCGTGCTGGTTCTCGCCCTGGTGGGAATCGTGGCGGTGCTGCACCGCTGGCTCGGCCCGACCCCGCCGCCGGGGGGTGCGCTGTCGGAGGAGAGAGAGCGACTGAACCGGCTCGAGCAGCGCCTGCGGCGGCTGGAGGAACAACTGGCCTGCCCGGAGCCGGAGGGGACCGTCGGCGAGAGCCGAACCCCGGTGGTGCCGCCCCCCCCCGAGCCGGCGCGTCCCGTCC
>CAYGQY010000280.1:0-3281 GCA_964352195.1 uncultured bacterium | reverse complement strand
GAGGGGCTGAGGGCTGTGCCCGCCGGAAGGATCAGGGCCGAATCAGCGGGCCAGCACGGCCCCCAGTCCGGCCAGGTAGAGCGTGGCCGTGCAGAGCAGGGCCCCTGCCCAGCAGAGGCTGCGCAGCAGGGGCTGGTCGGCCACATAGGCGGCGATGTAGAGCAGCCGCAGCACCGGCTGCAGCCAGGCGGCCACCAGCACAGCGGTGCCCGCGGCCCCGGCCTGCAAGCAGAGGAGGCAGGCCGGGGCGTGGAGGGTGAAGGCTTCGAAGCTGTTCTGGTGCGCCCAGCTGGCCCGCTGGCCCCAGGCCGGCAGCCGTTCGAACATCGCCCGCGGAGCGGCCAGATCGGCCGGAGTGAAATCGGCGCTGGCCCGCCCGGCCCCCAGGGGCACCAGGCTGAGGAGCACCACCGCGCCCGAGAGCAGCAGGGACCAGGCCAGGGCGGGGGCCGCGGCGGTCAGGGCAGAGGGCATGGTCGGGGCGCGGCCGGGACCCTTTTCTAGGATTCAGCCACCCTCCACCGCCCGGCACCGCCCATGGCCGATACCTACTCCTTCGATGTGGTCTCCGACTTCGACCGCCAGGAGCTGGTGAACGCCGTGGATCAGCTGCGCCGGGAGGTGGGCCAGCGCTACGACCTCAAGGACTCCAGGACCGAGATCACCCTGGAGGAGGACAGCCTGACGATCACCACCGCCAGCGACATGACCCTCGAAGCGGTGGCCGACGTGCTGCGCCAGAAGGCCACCAAGCGGGAGCTGTCGCTGAAGATCTTCGATTTCCAGACCGCCGAGGCCGTCGGCGGAAACCGCGTCCAGCAGGTGGTGAAGCTGCGCAAGGGCCTCAGCCAGGAGCTGGCCAAGAAGCTCTCCAAGACCGTGCGGGATCAGATCAAGAAGGTGACGGTGGCCATCCAGGGGGAGAGCCTGCGGGTGACCGGCAAGAACAAGGACGACCTCCAGCAGGTGATCCAGCTGCTGCGCGCCGAAGACCTGGAGCTGCCGTTGCAGTTTGAGAATTACCGCTGAGTCCCGCGCCCCCCGGGCGGCTCCGGGCGGCGGCTGGCACTTCTGGATCGACCGGGGCGGCACCTTCACCGATCTGGTCGGGCGTGACCCGGGCGGCGCCCTGGTGGTGCGCAAGGTGCTCTCCGAGCAGCCGGGACAACCGGGAGATCCCGCCGTGGCCGCCATCCGCGGCCTGCTGGGGGTGGATCCCGGCCGGCCCCTGCCGCCGGGCGCCGTGGGCGAGGTGCGCCTGGGCACCACCGTGGCCACCAATGCCCTGCTGGAGGGCCGGGGCGCCCCCACCCTGCTGCTGATCACCCGGGGCTTCGCCGACGCGGTCTGGATCGGCGATCAGCACCGCCCCGATCTGTTCGCCCTGTGCATCGCGCGGCCGCCCCCCCTATACCGGCGCGTGCTGGAGGTGGGGGGACGGCTGGCGGCCGATGGCCGCGAACTCACGCCACTGGATCTCGATCTGGGGCTGGAGGACGCGATCCGGGAGGCCCGGGCCGAAGGCCTGAGCAGCTGCGCCGTCGCCCTGCTCCATGGCGCCCGGCACCCCCGGCATGAGCGGCAGCTGGGCGACTGGCTGGAGCGCTTCGGCTTCGATCCGGTGGTGCTCTCCCACCGGGTGGGCCTGCGGCCCCGGCTGGTTCCCCGCGCCCAGACCGCCGTGGCGGAGGCCTGCGTCGCCCCGGCGCTGGCGGCCTATCTGGGGCGGTTGCGGGCCGAGCTGGGACCCCACTGCCGCCTGCGGGTGATGCAGTCGAGCGGGGGGCTGATCGCCCCGGAGCTGCTCCACGCCAAGGACACGATTCTCTCCGGCCCGGCCGGCGGCATGGTGGCGGCCGTCAAGCTGACCGGCGGGGCCACGCCGATCGTCGGTTTCGACATGGGCGGCACCTCCACCGATGTGTTTCACGCCGAAGCCGCCGAGCGCGGCGGCGGCTGGGAGCGGAGCGAGACCACCGAGATCGCCGGCCTCAGCCTGCAGGCCGAAAGGCTGCCGATCCACACCGTGGCGGCCGGCGGGGGCTCGCTGATCCACTTCGATGGCCGGCGGCTGCAGGTGGGCCCGGCCTCGGCCGGGGCCGACCCCGGGCCGGCCTGCTACCGCCGCGGCGGGCCCCTGACGATCACCGACGCCAACCTGCTGCTGGGCCGCCTCCAGCCGGAGACCTTGCCGGCGGTGTTCGGTGCGAGCGGCGATCAGGGCCCCGATCCGGAAGTGGTGGCGCAGCTGTTTGAAACGTTGGCCGCGCGCGTGGCCCTGGCGACGGGTCGGCCCCGCTCGGTCGAATCCCTGGCCGAAGGGGCCCTGGCGATCGCGATCGACCGGATGGCCGAGGCGATCCGGCGGATCTCGATCCAGCGCGGCCATGACATCCGCGGCGCCACCCTGGTCTGCTACGGCGGCGCCGGCGGCCAGCATGCCTGCGCCCTGGCCGAGCGGCTGGGCCTGCGCCGGCTGCTGCTCCATCCCCTGGCCGGGGTGCTCTCGGCCTATGGGATCGGCCTGGCCGACCAGCGCCTGCTGCGGGAGGAGGTGGTGCGCGAACCCCTCGATGCAGCGCTGGTGGCGCGGCTGCGGCAGCGGGCCGCCGCCCTGGTGGCGGAGGGCTCCAGCGCCCTGGCCGGGCTCGAAGGTCCCGGCGGTGCCCCCCCGCTCGCGGTGGAACTGAGCGTCGGGGTGCGGCTCCCCGCCAGTGAGCTCACCCTGTCGTTGCCGCTGGCGGACGCGCCGGCACTGGAGCATGCCTTCGCGCGGGCCCACCGCCAACGCTTCGGCCACGGGCCGGAAGCCGATGGACCGGAGGCTGATGGGCCGGCGGGCCCGGCGCTGGTGGTGGAGTGGCTGCTCGTGGAGCTGGTGGCACCGGGGCCCGATCCGGCGGCCTTCGCCCCACCGACCCGGCAGACCGCCGCCCCGGTGCAGCCACAGGATCCAACCGTGCCGCTCCACTGGGGGGGGCGCTGGCGCCGGGTTCCCCTGCACCGCCGTGGGGATCTGGCGGAGGGGGCGCGGCTCCGGGGACCCGCCCTGGTGGTGGAGGCCACCGGCACCCTGGTGCTGGCCCCGGGCTGGTCGGCGGCCCTGCAGGCGGGCGGCCTGCTGCTGGCGACCTGCGACGACCCGGCGGCCCCGGTCCCGGATGCAGACCCCGATACAGCCCAAGCTCCAGACCATGGGAAAGAAGACCCCAGGCCAGATCTCGCCCCGGGGCCAGCCGAGGGCGCCGGGGCCAGCCGAGCCGCCGCGGCAGAAGCGGTGG
>CAYGQY010000279.1:0-3283 GCA_964352195.1 uncultured bacterium | reverse complement strand
ACCGAGATCACGCCGCGGGCCTCCAGCAGGTTGAAGGTGTGGCTGCACTTGAGCACGTAATCGAGGGCCGGGGCGGGCAGGTTCGCCGCCACAAGATCGGTGGCCTCCGCCTCATAGAGCGCGAACAGCTGCTGCAGGCGTTCAGGGTTGGAGACTTCGAAGTTGTAGGCGCACTCCCCCTTCTCGAAGGCGAGCCAGAGATCGCCGTAGCTGCGCTCCCCATTCCAGCTCAACTCCCAGAGACTCTCCACGTCCTGCAGATACATGGCCAGACGCTCGAGGCCGTAGGTGATCTCGATCGACACCGGCCGGCAGTCGAGCCCGCCGCACTGCTGGAAGTAGGTGAACTGGGTCACCTCCATGCCATCGAGCCACACCTCCCAGCCCACGCCCCAGGCGCCGAGGGTGGGGGATTCCCAGTTGTCCTCCACGAAGCGGATGTCGTGGTCGGCGGCGCGGATGCCCAGGGTCTCCAGGGAGGCCAGGTAGGTCTCCTGGATGGCATCGGGCGACGGCTTGATCAGCACCTGGTACTGGAAGTAGTGCTGGGCCCGGTTGGGGTTGTCGCCGTAGCGGCCGTCGGTGGGGCGGCGGCAGGGTTCGGGGTAGGCCACGGCCCAGGGCTCGGGGCCGATCGCCCGCAGCACCGTGTGGGGGCTCATCGTGCCGGCCCCCTTCTCGGTGTCGTAGGGCTGCAGCAGCAGGCACCCCTGATCGGCCCAGAAGCGGTTCAGGCAGCCGATGATGTCCTGGAAATGCACGGAGAACGCTACGGAGAAGGCGACAGAAACCCCGGCGGAGGCCGGCGCGGCGGGAACTCGGACAGAAGACTGACGGTATGGTGCGGAGGCGGCGACGGCCGGTTCCCGGACGGATCATTCCACAGACCCGGGGAGCACCGGAGTGAGGCCGCCCCCCGGCGCTCCCCTGTCCACTCCCTCTTCCGTTCTGCGTCGTAACCGTCCATGGGCCAGCCCAGCCTGGATCTTGAGGTTCTGATCATCGGCTTCGGATTCAGTTCGGTGCCGCTGATCCGTGAGCTGGAGCGCACCGGAACCGACTTCCGGGTGATCTCCGCCGGGGAACAGAGCGTCTGGGATCGGCTGGAAGAACGGGACCGCCTGGATTTCGACCTGGTGTCGAGCTACCTGACCAGTTTCTATTCCTTCGATCTGGCCAGGGACTTCGAGACCGACTTCTACCCGACGGCGGGACAGTTCTTCGCCATGCACAAGCGCTGGCGCGAGCAGCACCGCCGACACCTGATCCAGGATGAGGTGCTCAGGATCGACAACTTCGCGACCCACAGCCTGGTGCACACCGCCTCGGGGCAGCGGCTGCGGGCCCGGAACGTGGTGGTGGCCACGGGCTATCAGCGCAAGGTGCTCTCCCACCTGCTCGACACCGACTACAGCGTGACCGGCCAGACGATCCTGTTCGACATGATCGGGGATTCCGTAAACCTGATGATCTCGAAGCTGATCGCGGGCGGCAACCGGATCATCATCCGCTGCGGCGGCTTCAACCCCAGGGACAAGGTGGTGCCGATCGGCGACAAGACCTTCACCCTCGACCAGCTCGAATATCACAACCTCCGGTATGTGTCCCACGAGCTCTACTCGAGCATCTACGAGGCCTCCTTCGCCCCCGACAATCCCGCCCTGCTGGGCAGCCAGTTTCCGGCCATCGTGCGCGACAACCGCAAGGCCGGTGCGGCCGCCAGCCCCCACAGCGGTTCGGTGGCGATCAAGTACTGGCCGGTGGACGCCTACTGCGCCAGCTTCGGCCACCGGCTCGAGGAGGCGATCGCCCAGGGCTACCTGCTCAACGACATTGCCCTGTGGATCCACACCGGCCGGGTGGTGGTGGTGCCCCGCGAGACACCGGTGGACCTGGAGGCGCGGGTGCTGCACCACGACGGCCTGGAGATTCCCTTCGATCAGCGCTTCAGCGGGGATGCGGAGCAGCCGAGGCTGCCGCCCATCCGGATCGACGGCACCACTCCCTACACCTACCGCTACCGCCACAACTTCCTGGGGGTGCTGCCGAAGGATCTCCACCGCATCCATTTCCTCGGGCTCACCCGGCCCTACACCGGCGGCCTGGCCAACATCGCCGAGATGCAGAGCCTGCTGGTGCACAAACTGATCGTCAACGAGACCTTCCGCGAGCGCATCGCCGGCAACCTGGAGGAGCGGATCTCCGCCTACAACCGCCACTATTTCGGCGATGCCCCGCCCTCCGGCCACGATCACCTCGTGTACTACGGCTTCTACACCGACGATGTGGCCCGGCTGGTGGGAATCGATCACCGGCCGGGCGACTGCCGTACCCTGGCGGACCTGCTCTTCTATTACGCCTTCCCCAACAACGCCCTCAAGTACCGGCTGAAGGGGGAGTACGCCGTGGAGGGGGTGGCGGGGCTGATCGAGCGGATCAATGCCAACTTCGACCACTTCGTGCTCGCCTACGCCTTCGTGATCCGCGCCGGTCTGCGGGAGCCCGAGCCGCGCACGGCCTGGATCAATTCCCCCTGGCGGGTGTTCTTCAACGACATGCGCCACAAGAGCCGGCACCTGCCCTTCCTCGACAGCTACCTGGCCGCCTACCGGCGGGTGCACGGCATCGACCCGGAGGCGCCGGCCGACGGGGACCCGAAGGCCCTGGCCTGGCAGGCCCTGGTGGAGAGCACGGCCCGGGTGCGGGACACGGTGGCGGCCCGGATCGAGACGCCGGAGGTCTTCACCTACGGGGAGGAACTGAACCGGGAGATCGGCGATCTGCTCGAGCGAATGCGGCGTGAGGCTGCGGGAGAGGCCGACCCCCTGGACGGACTCGATCCGGCCCGCCGGGAGCTGCTCGAAGCCATGTTCGCCGCGCCCGAGCACGCCCTGGCCTTCCTGGACCCCTGAGCGCCGGCCCGGCCCCCGGATCGCTCAGGCCACCAGTTGCAGCAGGCCCATCTGGCCAGCGGCCAGGGTGCGGTGGCGGGCCAGGTGGAAGCCGGCGGCGCGGGCGAGCTCCTCCTGGGCGGAGCCGCCGGGAAAGCGCTGCAGGCTGGCCTCCAGGTAGGCGTACTGGTCGGGGAGATCGAACAGGCGGGCGGTGGGCACCACCAGCCGGCGCAGATAGAGCCGCTGAAAGCCTGCGGCCAGCGCCCCGGCGGGGGTGGAGGGATCGGGGCGGTTGAAATCGAGCACGGCGGCGCGCCCCCCCGGCCGCAGCAGGCGGCGGAGTTCCTGGAGGCCGGCGGCGGGATCGGCCAGGTTGCGCAGTCCGTAGG
>CAYGQY010000278.1:0-3309 GCA_964352195.1 uncultured bacterium | reverse complement strand
GGTGGGGGGCCACGGCCACACCTACAGCCCGCCCAGCCCCCACCCCGGCGGGTACCTCGGAGCCCTGCTCGAGCAGCTGGGCGAGCGCTTCGACCGGCGGCGGTGTCATGCCGTGGGCCTGCTCCGGCGTGACCAGCTCACCGCCCTGCTGCAGCGCAGCACGGTGCACGCCTATCTCTCCTATCCCTATGTGCTCTCCTGGAGCCTGCTGGAGGCGATGGCCTGCGGGGCGGTGGTGGTGGCCTCCGACACGGCTCCGGTGCGGGATGTGATCCGCCACGGTCACAACGGCCTGCTGGTTCCCCTGGAGGACCCGGCGGCCATCGCCGCCCGCATCGACACCGTGCTGCGCGATCCAGCCTCCCACCGCCCCCTGGGCGAGCGGGCCCGCGCCACGGTGCTGGAGCGCTACCGGCGCGACCACTGCATGGCGGCCTTCAGTCACTGGATTGATGCGCTGCTGCTGCTGCGCTCCAGCCGGTGAACGCCCCGAGCAGCCCCTCGATCGCGCTGGCCCAGTCGCCCGTTGCGCTCTGACGGAACAGGCGCAGGGAGCCATACCACGGGCTGTCCTCCCGCTGCCGCAGCCAGCGGGGATCGGCGCTCCAGGGCAGCAGGATCCAGCCGGGGGCTCCCATGGCGCCCGCCAGATGGGCCAGGGCCGTGTCCACAGTGATCACCAGATCCAGCTGGGCCACCACCTGCGCCAGATGGGCGAAGTCGCCCAGATCCAGCCGCGGCGCGGGCAGCCGGAACCCGAGGGCGGCCGCCAGCTCCCCATCGTGGCCGTACTGCAGCGGGATCACCGCCGCGCCGGCCGCCTGCAGCCCAGCGATCAGCTGCCAGAGGGCCAGGGGGGTCAGGCTGCGTTTGACGTACTCCCGGTGGGTGAAGGGATCCTCCCGCTTGCGCCCCGACGCCCAGACCAGTCCGACCCTGGGGCCCTCCGGGAGGCCCTCCGGGAGCAGGGAGGGCCCCGCGGTGCTCCAGAGCGGCGAACGCAGGCAGAGGCCGCCCTCCGCAGGGGCGAGGTCGGGGCCGAGCCGGTGGGGCAGGCTCATCAGCGGTCCATGGGCGGCCAGGGGCTGGAAGGTCAGGGTGTCCTTGCTCACCACCCGGGGTGGTGCCGCCATCCAGGCCAGGCCCTCCTGCAGGAGTCGCACCAGGTTGGCCTCCACCACCAGATGGAGCGGGCCGGTTCGCCTGGCCAGGGCAGGAATCCAGCGCAGATACTGCAGGGTGTCGCCGAAGCCCTGCTCGCTCCAGATCCAGAGGGGCTGGTCGGCATCGAGCTCCCCCTCACCGCCCGCGCCCCAGAACGGGGCCGGGCGGAAGGGGCTCCAGCCCGGCAGCGCGCAACGGGCCTCCGCGGCGGCGAAGGCCTCGGCGTGGCGCTCCAGACCGATCAGCACCTGGCTCAGCCCCCAACGGGCCTCGGCATCTCCGGCCGCTTCGTAGAGGGGCAGGGCCTCCTCGAACCGGTTGAGATCCCGCAACGCGTTGGCCAGGCCGCAGAGCGCCGCGGGAGCGGGGGCTGAGCAGGCCAGCGCCTGCCGGTAGGCGGTTTCGGCCGCCTGGGGGAGGTCGGCCAGCCAGAGGGCATGGCCCTGGTTGCCCCAGAGCCGCCCATCCCCGGGCTCGAGCGCCAGGGCTTCCCCATAGGCGGCCGCCGCGGCGATCCAGGCGTGGCGGCGCTCGAAGGCGGCGGCCCTGCGGAGGCAGGCCAGCAGCGGCTCGGACTCGGCCATCGGCTCATCGTTCACCAGCACAGCCCGGGGCGCCCGCCGCGACCCAGCATGCCCGTGTCAGGGGAAGACGACCGAAGCACCCGACCAGACAGGACAGCCCTTGGATAGGAAGTACTGATAAGCAGTGCTGATGTATGAATCTGGTTAACATCAAGCAATGTGTGGAGCGCTGCCGAATCTGAGAGAAATCGGTAAACAGCAAGCCATTTCACGGGGAATTCTGAGGGATCGGACACACCGGATTCGCCGCGAGATCAGAAAGGCCCCCATCATTTTGTGGTTTCCGATACCGATTGAAGTCCAATCCCGCGAGACTTCCGTTGAGAGGAAAAGACAGGCCCTGACAAGGCTGATAACGTTCGACCACATCGGAAATCCATCCCAAGGATCTCCACTTCGCCTGAGCCCCGACTCACTCTGAAGCTATGCCTACAACCCTATCTGTCAGCGGCGGTTATACTCAGTTCCTGGAGCGCCTGGAAGATCGCCTGGAGGATGCTCCGGCCTCCTTCAAGGAGCAACTCGGTCCTTTCGACGACAAACTCGATAACTCCATCGATTTCCTGCAGGCCCGGGTCGATGAGAATGATGATCTCGTCATCGGTGATGCCCTGGCGCAGGAGCTTCTCTCGGCGACCAACGAATTCTTCCCCAATGGGGATGCCTCCATTGCCCTAGGGGTCGATTTTCTTCTTTCCGAGCCCCACCCTTCCGAGTTTCCGCCGATTTCCGAAATCGTCGACTTCTTCGAGGATCGCGGCCAGTTTCCCGTGGTCTTCGGTGGCGACGAATCCGAGAATCCCTTTGCAGACCTGCTTGGCCTCTTTGACGACCAGCCGTCGGCCAGTGATCTCCGGGACCGCTTGGATGACCTCTTCCCGGGCGGACAGGGCTGATTCCCCGGCCCCAGGCTGACGGATCTCCGTCTCCCCGTTCCCTTGACGCCAGCACCAACCCTGGAGCTACCCGGCTCCAGGGTTTTTTTCTGGCCCAGCACCGGAAGGGAAATCCCAGCGGGTCGGCGCAGCAGCCGGGCCGGGCCTCCCTTCCCCCGCTAGGAGTGCGCCAGCACCAGTTCACGGCGGCTGGCCGGCTGGAAGCGCAGGCGGGGTGGGCCCTCCCCGGCACTGGTCACGTCCACGGCGATCGTGCTGCCTTCCGGGAAGCTGCCGGCCAGGATCGCCTTGGCAATGGGCGTTTCCAGCTCCCGCTGGATGGCCCGCTTCAGGGGCCGGGCGCCGTAGACCGGGTCGTAGCCCGCCGTCGCCAGCCAGTCGAGCGCGCCGTCCTCGAGTTCGAGCCCGAGTTTGCGGTCGTCGAGGCGGCGGCGCAGCCGCTCCACCTGGAGCACCACGATGCGGCGCAGCTCATCGGCGCGCAGGCTGTGGAAGATGATCGTTTCATCCAGCCGGTTGAGGAACTCGGGCCGGAAGTGGGCCCGCAGGGCCTCGTTCACCCGCTTCTCCATCTCGCCGTGGCGGGCCGGGTCGCCGGCCAGATCCAGGATCGAGGCGCTGCCGATGTTGCTGGTGAGGATGAGCACCGTGTTGGTGAAGTCCAC
>CAYGQY010000277.1:0-3339 GCA_964352195.1 uncultured bacterium | reverse complement strand
GCCCCGCCTCAGAGGTTAACGATGGGCCCTGTCCAGAAAAGCCAGACCACCTCAAACATCGCCATTCACCTGAGCCGCCACCGAATGGACACTGTGAATCGCAGTCTCCCTTTGCGGCCAGGTGATGGCGAGCGTCTAGGCAGAAAATCCATATCCCAACCCATGAAAAAACTCCCTACCTTGAAGTTGCAGCCATCTACAGTTTTTTAGGACAACTATGAAAATTGCATTTATCGGTTACGGAAACATGACGGCATCCTTAGCCTCTCGCTGGGTCGCTAAGCACCAGATCTTCATCAGTGGGCGAGATAGTGCAAAGGCACAGAAGTTGGCGGAGACATTAGAGTACGGCACCCAGCATGGCTCAGTAAAAGATGGTGCGGCTTTTGGGGAGGTGGTGGTCTTGGCGACTCCTCACGATGCGGTGTTTTCTGCCATCGATGCTGCGGGCGGTGCTGCTGCCTTCGCCGGAAAAACTGTGCTAGACATTAACAACCCGGTCACTCCAGACGATTTTCTAGCCAAGACTTTTGAGGGAAAGTCTCTTTCGGAGGCAATTGCTGCTCGCATTCCCAGTGCACACGTTGTTAAAGCATTTAACATGTGTGAGGCGAAAGTTTGGCAGATGGATCCGCCTATTTTTGATGACCGTAAATTGGTCACGCTTTACTGCGGCGACAATGCTGAGGCAAAGAGCCGCATCGCTACTCTAATAACCGACATTGGCTGCGAGGCGCTTGACTTGGGCGAACTCAAGTATGCACGTTCGCTCGAACCGGCAGCGGCTATCGTTATCAAGTTATTATTTGCTGGTCACGATTCCCACACAGTGCTCAACCTAATTCAGCCTGAAGCAAAACCTATCGCATAAAATGTAGGCTAACAAACGCGCTGCACTGGAACGCCCTAACATTGTCGGTTGAGTGGCAAAGACCGTCTGCGTCCTGTGAGCGCGACCGTTATGCCCATGAGGATGCTTAGCCACTAATGACAAAATCTGTTTTGCTGATCGGCCTAAAGAGTTCCGCTGTCGACTTTGAGAAATGGCCCCAGCTTTCAGTCGCAAAGCTGGAAAACGCGTTCGCATCCATTCTCTCGGATCTATCAGCCGCCGGTTACAGCGCGCGATGGTGTTTGACGGACGCTGACGCTTCTGCAGCTCGACAGCAAGTTTTGGACGACCTGAGGATTTACTCTCCGGAAATCGTGGTCATCGGCGCGGGAGTGAGAACGGACCCTGATCACCTGCTCTTATTCGAGCAACTCCTCAATCTCATTCTTCGCGAGGCACCGAATTGCCGGATCGCCTTCAACACACTTCCCTTCGACACCATAGATGCAGTGAAACGCTGGGCATAACAATGCCG
Source organism: uncultured bacterium (assembly GCA_964352195.1). Taxonomy (GTDB): domain Bacteria; phylum Cyanobacteriota; class Cyanobacteriia; order PCC-6307; family Cyanobiaceae; genus CAYGQY01. The sequence continues at coordinate 1,972 of CAYGQY010000277.1, read as the reverse complement.
TGCTCCGGAGCGGCGTCATCGCATTTTCGGATTGTCAAGTTTTTTCTCGCCGCTCGGTGACGGCCAGAGTTATGTTTTCCCCATACTAAGGTATGAATAATGAATAAATCGGAACAGTTTTGGGATGGCGCGTCCAAAAACTATGACAAGACCGAAGAGCGATTTGAGTACATTCACAGTAGATCCAGAGAAAACACCAAGAGATTTCTAAAGGATGGCGACCTTGTTCTTGACTATGGCTGCGGTAGTGGAACTACAGCTTGTCAGTTTGCCGGGCAGGTTAAGGAGGTTCATGCAATTGATATATCATCGAAGATGATTGTGTTGGCTCGGGGAAAAGCCGCTGCCGCGAAAGCTCAGAACATAAGCTTCGAACAAACAGATATTTTTAACAGCAAATATGCGAATGAATCATACGATATCATTCTGGCTTTTAATATGTTGCATACAGTACCTAATCCACAGGATGTAGTGCTCCGAGTATATGACTTACTAAAGCCGAATGGTTTATTTATTTCTGTAACACCTTGCCTACGTCAGAAGATGTCATTTTTAGTAAATCTACAAATTCAGTTCGTGAGTGTCTTGTGTAGACTTAGGCTAATTCCAATACCTATAAGAATGATTACTAGCTCTGAGGTCGACAGCTTATTAGAGACTGGTAGGTTTCAAACAGTTGAATCTGAAGATATATATAAAGATGCATCTAGCTATTATGTCGTGGCAAAGAAGTTGCAAAAGACATAACAAGGAAAGCAAGAAGGACACGCTAACGCGCGCCTCTTCTTGCGGCGTTATACGGTGAAGCAACTGAAATGGTGGGACGAAAGTCTGATCTCATGGCTATCAATTACTACGACGCGATCGCGTTTAAACGACTAAGTGAAGTTGATCCAAGGGACATCATCGAGTTGATGAACGATCCCCTAGTGCGCAGGCACCTGCCGCTCGCGCGAGGTCGATTCGGGGAGTCGGAGTGTGCGAAGTTCGTGGCTGCCAAGGCGCGAATATGGGAGGTTGCCGGCTACGGTCCCTGGGCATTCATCCTAGACGATGTTTTCCTTGGATGGGGCGGTCTTCAGCCTGAAGGAAAGGATGCAGACATCGGAATGGTCTTGCATTCAAATCATTGGGGTGCCGGAAGAGTTCTCTTTCAGAGAATCATTGACTACGCATTTGGAGAACTCGGGCTGGACTCCGTCATGGCACTGCTGCCGCCGAGTCGAACTCGGGTAGCCGGCATGCGGCGGCTAGGGTTTCGCCTCGATGGCGACACGTTTGTCGAAGGCGAGCGCTTCGTCTGTTACCGTCTGATTGCTCCGGCGGCCGCTGAACCAAACACTTAGTTGGAGGTGTGCGGTTCGTCGTCTAACATGCGCTTGCACCTGAAACAAGCACTTGCAGGTGAAGCACAGCGTTCGAAGGCTTTAGGGGATAGCTGAAAGCGGTTACCTTTCTGAAGATGTTCGAAGCTCAGCCCACACGCTGGATAGTGTTGAGCGGTCCGAGTACTCATATGCCTAACACTTTTCCTGGTCAAGACCGTGCATCTGGCAGCTGGCGTAGAAACAATTCATGGCGGTTTTTCCAACAAAGGCCAATGACCACTGCCTTCACAGCTGTGATCCGTTAGGTTAGCCCTACGTGGCAGGGCTGGGCGGAAGATGTACCCGGAGCCAATGCGCAAGAACACACCATGGAAGCGCTGTTGGCATGCCTACGGCAGGCCCTGCGGAAAGCCCAGGAATTAAATCATCTGGATACCTTGGAGGCTACTGGAAAAGGTTGCGAGGAGCATTCCCTCGAATATTTTGCTGCACTCTCAATTCATCACCACCTAGATTAAACAATCTGATGCGATCACTGGAGCCGCCTTGCCCTATCATTTGCAGCAACTCCAAAGCAGCGGTGTCCGGAGCAAGAGAGTATGCAAAGAGTTCTTGTATCCAGCTTTGGCGATTGGGCCGGGAGT
>CAYGQY010000276.1:0-3345 GCA_964352195.1 uncultured bacterium | reverse complement strand
GTCCCGCACGGCCCCCAGAATGCGGCCCCGCCAGATCTCGGTCTGCAGGTCGAAGCGATCACAGACGGCCCAGGCCTCCTCCAGCCGAGCCAGGAACTCCATCGTGCTGATGTCGTCCCGGGCGGGATCGGGGAGCTCCAGGCTGAGGGCTGGTGCCTGCATCGATGGCCGGGGGCGGGGAGAGCGATCGTGCCACGCTGCTCGGCGACGAAACGTGACACCGGCGGCCTCGCGCCCCCTGGGCACGGGTATCTTCCGACTGGCAGTCACCCCTCAACAGCGCAGCGATGGCGATCTCCCGCGGCGACAAGGTGCGCATCAAGCGGCCTGAGTCCTATTGGTTCAACGATGTCGGCACCGTGGCCTCGGTCGACACCTCCGGCATCCGCTATCCGGTCGTGGTGCGGTTCGAGAAGGTCAACTACACGGGGTACAGCGGCTCCGAAGGCGGCATCAACACAAACAACTTTGCCGAAAGCGAACTGGACAAGGCCTGAATCGCTTCGTCATGCTCCGCTTCACCCCGTAGGGCTGATGACGGGATGGACTCCACGGAGCCCCATGACGGCCATCCCGTCGTCCTGACAAGGCGCCCGGACTCCTGAGCACGCCATGCCGGAGCTTCCCGAAGTCGAGACCGTGCGCCGTGGTCTCGAGCGACAGTTGGGCGACTTCACCATCACGGGGGTGGAGGTGCTCCGTGGGCGCCTGATCGCGGCGCCCCAGACCCCGGATCAGTTCTGTCGTGCCCTAGACGGATGCCTCTGCCGGAGTTGGAAGCGCCGCGGTAAATATCTCCTGGGTTCTCTCCATCGCGGTGGCCGGGAGGCCGGTCTGTGGGGCGTGCACCTGCGCATGACCGGCCAGTTCCTCTGGCTCGTCGAATCCAGCCCCCCCTGCGCCCACACCCGCATGCGTTGCTGGGGGGCGAGGGGCCAGGAGTTGCGCTTCGTGGATGTGCGCAGCTTCGCCCAGATGTGGTGGGTCCCCCCGGGGGTGGAGGCGGCCTGTGTCATGACCGGCCTGAGCCGCCTGGGGCCCGAACCGTTCAGCGAAGCGTTCAGTGACGCCTACCTCGGCACACGACTGGCCGGCTCCGTCAGGCCGATCAAGAACGCCCTGCTCGACCAGAGCCTGGTGGCCGGGGTCGGCAACATCTATGCCGATGAATCCCTTTTCGCCGCAGAGCTCTCCCCCCACAGGCGCAGCGGCAGCCTGAAACCCTGCGAGATCAGTCGCCTTCGGCACGCCCTGAACCGGGTGCTGCGCGCAAGCATCGGCGCCGGGGGGACCACCTTCAGCGACTTCCGTGACCTGAGCGGCACCAATGGCAACTACGGCGGCATGGCCTGGGTCTACCGCCGCGCGGGCCAGCCCTGCCGGCGCTGCGGTCAGCTGATTCAGCGGGAGCGACTGGCCGGTCGCAGCTGTCACTGGTGTCCCCGCTGCCAGAGCTGAGCGAGGATGGAGAACCTGTGGGCCCAACACCCGGTCCATGCTCCCAGCCCTGCCTGGGGCCCGTGCCAACAGCGTGAACGATGCCTTGACCCATGCCGATGCCCTGCCACCCGTGCCTCGTCCCGGCCCGGCGACGGCGGCGGATCCACACCCCACGGACCTGGCCATCGCCCTGGCCCGGACGATCTCGGCCATCCACGCCCGGGGTTGGTGCGATGGCACGGGTGGCAACTTCAGCTGCGTGCGGCAACGGGAGCCCCTGGAGCTGTTGATGGCGCCCAGCGGCGTCGACAAGGGCAGTGTCTCCCCGGGGGACCTGATCGTGGTGGACGGCCATGCTCAGCGGATCGAGGGGGAGGGTCGCGCCAGTGCCGAGACCCCGCTCCATCTGGAGATCGTGCGTCGCACCGGTGCCGGCTCCGTGCTCCACACCCATTCCCAGGCGGCCACGTTGCTCTCCCGCCTCGCCCTGGCCCAGCCCGCCGGATCCAGGCCATCCGATGGTCCGGGCAGCCCTGTCAGGCCGGAGCCGATCCTTGTTCAGCCCAGGGTCGCGATGCTTGAGTTTGAAGGGCTGGAAATGCTCAAGGGTCTGGAAGGAGTCAGCAGCCATGAGTGCCGCATCGTGGTGCCCGTGCTGGCCAACGACCAGGATCTGAACCGGCTGAGTGGGGCCGCCTCCCCCCATCTCGCCGAGGCCCCCCATGGTCTGCTGATTGGAGGCCATGGGCTGTACGCCTGGGGGCGGGATCTCTTCAGCGCCCGGCGCCATCTCGACATCCTCGAGTTTCTGCTGGAGCAGCGGTGGCGTGAACTGCTGCTTGATGGCGCCGCAGGCAGGGGGCACGAGGGGCGGAGAGCCATTCCACCGGGCCAGCCACGGGAGCCGCCCAGGAACGCCCTCGATGCCCTGACCCAAGGCCCGGTCGATGCCCGCTGACGCCAGAGGCCGCCCCGGGGCTTCGACGGGGAAGCGCCTCAGCCACATCCTGCTGGATATCGAGGGAACGACCTGTCCCGTGAGCTTCGTGGCGGACACCCTGTTCCCCTACGCCCGCGACCAGCTCGACTCCTTCCTCGTTACACACACTGAGTCCCCTCAGGTGCAGTCTTTGCTGAAGGACGTCGAAACGGCCTGGGCCCGCGACAACGCGCCGCATGCCAGGGACCTCTGGAGATCCCGAGGCGGGCACCGGGCGAGCGCCAGTGCCGGGCCCGAGGCCAGCGAGCAGGGGCCGTCAGGGTCTGGATCGGCCGCCGATCCGCCGGAGATCGCCGCCTATCTGCGCTGGTTGATGGAGAACGACCGGAAACTCACGGCCCTCAAGGAATTGCAGGGAATGATCTGGGCATCGGGGTATGCCAGCGGGCAGCTGGTGGCTCCCCTCTTTCCGGAGGTGGCGGCCTGCCTGCGACGCTGGGTCGGCAACGGAATCGTGTTGGCGGTGTACTCGTCGGGCTCAGTGGCCGCCCAGCAGCTCCTCTATCAATACAGCTCGGATGGCGATCTTCGGGCCCTGTTCAGCGCCTGGTTCGATACCCGCATCGGGGCCAAGCAGGAAGCATCCAGCTACGAACGGATTGCCGACACCCTGGGCATCCCCGCAGCCGAAATTCTGTTCATCAGTGATGCGCCGGCTGAACTGATGGCCGCCCAAGCTGTGGGGATGGCCGTGCTGTACAGAGCTTGTCCGGGCCGATCTTCGGAGCCACCCCTTCGGGATGGTCCTGCCGATCCGACACAAGTGACGCAACCGATCAAGGCGATCAAGGACTTCCGGGAAGTCACTGACGGCAACACCGTCAATCGTTTCGGCCCGGCTTAGCCCGGCCTGATCTGGGTTGGCATGCGCTGAGCCGGGAGGGGCGGGGGCTGGCGGAGCCGCC
>CAYGQY010000275.1:0-3356 GCA_964352195.1 uncultured bacterium | reverse complement strand
CCAGGAGGGAGACCCACGGCCGCTCCTCATCGCGGCCGAGGGTGAAGGCGGTGGCGGCCCAGCGGCCGCCCGATCGGGCCCGGTCGCCGTAGCGCAGCCAGACGAGCGGGGCAAGATCGATCCCCACCAGAGCCTCCGTGCCCCCCGGCTCCAGAGCGCTCCCCCGGCCCACGCAGGTGATCAGGCGCAGATCCCGCCCCTGGCGCCGTTCGGAGCCGGGCAGGCGCTCGATCAGCCGGCCCGACTGCTCCAGAGGACCGACCCAGAGCAGGCGGCAGAGGCCGCGACCGTCCACCACCAGGCTCAGGGGCAGCTCCAGTTCGTGGGCCTCCGCCGCCAGCCGCTGCAGGGCCAGCAGGTCGGCGCCGCCGGCTTCGGGATGGCGCCGGTGCGCCAGCCGCTCCAGCCGGCGTTTCTGGGCGGGGCGCAGACCGCTGACGCGGCCGCAGAGGACGGCCTGTTTCAACGGCGCGCGATCAACAGGCAGGGGAGGCCCGCAGCCGTGGCGCCCGCCAGGTCCTCCGGGCTGTCGCCCACATGCCAGACGAGCCGGGGAGGCAGACCCAGGCCGGCGAGGGCCCGCTGGAAGGGCAGCGGGCTCGGCTTGGCGGCTCCGGCCGTGCTGGAGACGACCACCAGATCCAGCAGCTCGGCCAGCTCAAGGTCCCGCAGCAGGCCATGCAGCCGTTGATCGAAGTTGCTCACCACGGCCAGCGCCACCCCCGCCTGACGCCAGCGTCGCATCGGCTCGAGCACGTCGGGGTGGCGGTGCCAGAGGCCGGCGTCGGCGAAGCGATCGAACAGGTCGCGGCAGAGGTCCGGAGGGGCCGGCGGGGCACCGGCGGCGCCCAGGACCTCCAGGATGCGCTCCCCCCACCAGCGGCGTTCCGCCGCCAGCAGCTCGGGGCCATCCAGGCCGGGGAAGGCCAGGGGAGGCGCCTGGCGGTACACGGCGGGAAAGACCCGGTCGACGGCGGCGGCCTCCACGGCGATGCCATGGGCGGATGCCGCCGCCGCATAGGTGGTGCCGATCGAGTCGCGGAGTCCGATCAGGGTGCCCATGGCATCCAGCAGGAGGCCCCTGGGGGCGGGGGCGACGGCTGCAGGTGCCATCAGGACGGCGGAGCTGTCGCCCCGCTCCGGTTGGACCCTTCTCCCCGTAAGGGGCGCCCCAGGTCGCTGATCCAGCCCGCCGCCACCTTGAGCTGGTGGGGCAGCCCCGGCAGCCGGGAGAGATAGGTGACCTGGCGGATCCGGTAGGCCACCCCTCCCGCCAGGGTCAGGCCGAGGCCCGTGAGGCTGGCCTCGCCGATGCCCAGGCTGATCATCTCGCCGAGATCCTTCCAGAGGAATGGCAGCAGCGGCTCTCCAGCCAGGGAGAGCATCAGATTCCGCGCCAGGTGGTCCGCCTGCTGGAAGGCCACCTGGGCTGTGCCCGCCAGCGCTTCTCCCTCCGCATCCGGAACGTGGGCCACGTCCCCGAGGGCGAAGAGGTCGGGGTGATCGGCCAGCTGCAGGGTGTCGCCGCAGAGCAGCCGGCCGCGGCCATCGAGGCGGGCGGCGGGCTCGATCGGTGGTGGTGCCACCGTCACACCGGCGGTCCAGATCACTCCATCGATCGCCAGGTCCTCGTGGCAGTCGCCTTCCTCCCGGCCGGGGACCAGGCTCAGGCGGATCAGGCCGGGCTCGACGGCCAGCACGCGCGTGTGGGTGCGCAGGCGGATGTCCCGCCGCAGCAGGGCCCCACGGGCCTGATCGCGGTTGAAGGAGCGGGCCTGGGGCAGCAGCTCGGCTCCCTGCTCAATCAGTTCAATCACGGTGCTGCCCTCCAGCAGGTCGGCCAGCTTGCAGGCCACCTCCACACCACTTGGGCCCGCCCCCACCACCGCCAGTCGCTGCAGGGGCCGGGGCTGGGCCCGCAGACGCCGGACCAGGGTCTGCAACCGCTCCACATCGGCCAGGGTCCGGAAGCCCGTGGCGTGCTCCTCCACCCCAGGCACACCGAAGCTCGCCCCACGGCTGCCCGTGGCCAGCACCAGCCGCGAGTAGGGCAGCCGTCGGCCCTGCTCGGTCACCAGGCTGCCGGCCGCGGCGTCCACGCGGCTGACCCGGTCGCGCAGCCAGGCCACACCGCGGCCGGCCAGGAGGGTGTCGTACCGGGGGGCCACTTCCCAGCTCCTCAGCTCCTCGGAGAGGAGCTCGTAGAGCAGGGGCAGGAAGAGGAACCGTTCGTTCGGTTCGATCAGCAGAATCGGCGGGTGGTCGCGCTGGGAGGCCAGGGCCAGGGCCGTGTAGAGCCCACCGAACCCACCCCCGGCGATCAGCACGGGCGCCCTGGAACGTCCCGGGGGAGCGGGGTCGGGAGAAGGTCTCCTGTCTGGCTCCGCCATGCTGCCGATCGACCGACCGTCCGAGGTTGGTCAAACCCTAACCAGCGGCGTTGCGTCGGAGGAGATGATGGGCCCCATGACCAGCCTCGCCCCCTCCCGGCTGCCGGCCGATCGCCAGGGCCGTCCGATCGATCCGGACGGAGCCCAGGAGCTCCTGGCGGCGACCGATGCGGCCGGATGTCTCGCCTGGGGGCTCAAGACCTTTGAGGCCGGCTTCGCCCTGACCACCAGTTTCGGGATCCAGTCGGCCGTGCTGCTGCATATGGTCAGCCGGCTCGATCAGACCATCCCGGTGATCTGGGTCGACACCGGTTACCTGCCCCCCGAGACCTACCAGTACGCCGATCGCCTCTGCACCGCCCTCAACCTGAATCTTCAGGTGGCCCAGGCCGCCCTCAGCCCCGCCCGGATGGAGGCCCTCTACGGCCGCCTCTGGGAGACCGGCCGGGCCGAGGACATGAACACCTACCACCGGCTGCGCAAGGTGGAACCCCTCGACCGGACCCTGGAGACCCTCTCGATCCGCTGCTGGGCCAGCGGTGTGCGCGGCAGCCAGACTGACCACCGGGGCTCCCTGTCCTATCTGGATGCGGTGCGGGGCCGCTGGTCGCTGCATCCGCTGCTGGGCTGGAGTGCCAGGGACGTGTACTACTACATGGAGCAGCAGGCGCTGCCCCAGCATCCGCTGTTTGAGCAGGGCTATGCGAGCGTCGGTGACTGGCACTCCAGTCGCCCCGATGACGGCAGCGGTCGGGCCACCCGCTTCGGCGGGCTGAACCAGGAGTGCGGCATCCATCTCCCTGGGGTGATGGGCGAGGGGATCTAGGGGTGAAGGCCGGCGACCTCTGGCTGCTGATCGGTAATTCCCGCTGGCACTGGGCCGAAGCCGATCCTTCGGCGGCGGGACCCGGCCTCCGCTTCCGGCATGCCTCCCCCCCCCCGGATCCCGCCTCGGTGCCCTGGCCC
>CAYGQY010000274.1:0-3357 GCA_964352195.1 uncultured bacterium | reverse complement strand
GAGGTGATCTGCCTCGACAACTACTTCACCGGCCGCAAGCAGAACATCGCCGCCTGGAACGGCCATCCGCGCTTCGAGCTGATCCGCCACGACGTCACCGAACCGATTCGCCTGGAGGTGGACCGGATCTGGCACCTGGCCTGTCCGGCCTCGCCGAATCACTACCAGTCCAACCCGATCAAGACCGCCAAGACGAGCTTTCTGGGCACCTACAACATGCTGGGCCTGGCCCGCCGGGTCGGGGCCAGGCTGCTGCTGGCGAGCACCAGTGAGGTCTATGGCGATCCGGAGGTGCATCCCCAGCCGGAGAGTTACCGGGGCTGTGTCAATCCGATCGGCCTCCGCTCCTGCTACGACGAAGGCAAGCGCATCGCCGAAGCGCTCTGCTTCGATTACCGCCGCATGCACGGCACCGAGATCCGTGTGGCGCGGATCTTCAACACCTACGGGCCCCGGATGGCCAGCGATGATGGCCGCGTCGTGAGCAATTTCATCGTCCAGGCCCTGCGGGGGGAGCCGATCACCCTGTTCGGCGACGGCAGCCAGACCCGCAGCTTCTGTTATGTGGATGATCTGGTGGAGGGGCTGATCCGGCTGATGCGGGGGACCCACACTGGACCGATCAATCTGGGCAATCCCGGCGAGTTCACGATCCGCCAGCTGGCTGACCTGGTGCGGCAACGGCTGAACCCCGGCCTCGTCTTCACCCACCTGCCCCTGCCGGAGGACGATCCCCTGCAGCGCCAGCCGGACATCAGCCTGGCCCGCCGGGAGCTGGGCTGGGAACCGGTGGTGTCCCTCCGCGAGGGCCTGGAACCCACCATCCGCCACTTCCAGGCCCAGCTGGAGCTGGCTCGATGAGGCGACCCGTGCTGGTCACCGGCGCGGCCGGCTTCATCGGAGCGGCCGTCTGCGGCGCGCTGCTGGAGCGGGGGGAGGCGGTGGTGGGGATCGACAATCTCAACGCTTACTACGATCCCGCCCTCAAACAGGCCCGGCTGGACCGGCTCACGGCCCCCGCTGGAGCCGGATCCGACCCGATGCGCTTCCGATTCCGTCCGCTCGATCTCGAGGACGGCTCCGCCCTGGAGGCCCTGTTCGCCGAGGAGCGCCCCGATCGGGTCATCCACCTGGCGGCCCAGGCGGGGGTGCGCTATTCGCTCGAAAACCCCCTCGCCTACGTCAACAGCAACCTGGTGGGATTCCTCTCGATCCTGGAGGGCTGCCGCCACCACGGCGTGGTTCACCTGGTGTATGCCTCCAGCAGTTCGGTGTATGGGGGCAACCGGCGCCTGCCGTTTTCCGAGCAGCATCCGGTGAACCATCCGGTGAGCCTCTATGCCGCCACCAAGAAGGCCAACGAGCTGATGGCGCACACCTACAGCCACCTCTACGGGCTGCCGGCCACCGGCCTGCGCTTCTTCACGGTGTACGGCCCCTGGGGCCGCCCGGACATGGCCCCCATGCTGTTCGCCCGGGCGATCCTGGCGGGGGAGCCGATCCGGGTGTTCAACCACGGCCGCATGGAGCGGGATTTCACCTACATCGACGACATCGTGGAGGGGGTGATCCGCTGCCTCGACAAGCCGGCCACGGCCGATCCCTGCTTTGATCCGCTTGATCCCGACCCGGCCACCTCCGCGGCGCCCCACCGGGTCTTCAACATCGGCAACAGCCAGCCCACCCCGCTGCTGCGGTTCATCACCGTGCTGGAAGAGGCCCTCGGGGCAACGGCCATCCCGCAGTTCGAGCCCATGCAGCCGGGGGATGTGACCGCCACGGCGGCGGACACCACGGCGCTCGAGGCCTGGGTGGGCTTTGCCCCCCACACCCCGCTCGAGGTGGGGCTGGATCGCTTCGCCCGCTGGTATCGCACCTATTTCGGGGTCTGAGCGCCCAGCCCACGGAGCCGAGGCGGGCCAGCAAAAAGGGCCCCAATCGGAGCCTGGGTGAACAGACGGGAGGGGAGGCCTGAATTCAGGCCGAACCGACACCCACGTAGGAGCCGTAGAAGAACAGGCCCACCACGAAGATCACGGCGATGCCGCCGGCGGTGGCCACGAGCCAGAGGGGCAAAACCCCTTCGGTCCAGCGGCTGCGCCAGGCCACGACGGGGCGGCCGTCGGGAAGACGATCTGGAATGCGACCGTCAGGAAGAGCTGATTTCTTGCCACTCATGACTGGAAGGTCCGATCAGTTGAAGAAATAACTGGTGAAGAGAACCCCGGTGACGAACACCAGTAGCAGCCCCAGATAGAGGCTGGTGCGGTTGAGCTCAACCGGCAGATTGTTCGGATTCGGATTGCGCTGCATGGCGAAAATCAGCGGCGGACGAACTGCATGGCCGCCAGGGCACCCAGGAAGAAGACCGTGGGGATACCCAGCGCATGAAGCGACAGCCACCGAACCGTGAAGATCGGATAGTTGCGCGGCGTGGTGCTGGTCGGAGACTGGCTCATGAATCAATCCAAGCGCAGATCGAGCTGGTCTTTACCTTCGTAGCGCTGGCTCACGACGGGGGCCTTGAGTTCCTGCGCCTGGAAATAGGCATCCGGGCGGGGAGTGCCGAAGGCGTCGTAGGCGAGGCCCGTGGAGACGAACAGGAAGCCCGCCAGAAAGATCGCCGGCAAGGTGACGGCGTGGATGACCCAGTAACGGATGCTCGTGATGATCTCGAAGAACGGACGTTCTCCGGTGGAGCCGGCAGCCATGGCAGCGGGCAATTCAGCTACGTGATCTTAAACGCTGGGCCGGCGGAGCCGGGATGGGGGCCGCCGGTTGGTTACAGAGGGACGCAGTCCCGGGCGGAGGGAGGGGGAGAGCTCAGCCCACCCAGCGCAGCAGGCTGCCCCGCTCCCCGAGCACGAACCCCTTGCCGTCCCCGGGGAAGACGAAACGGGTGAAGTTGGTGGGCTGGCTGGCGCCGAGCGGATCCTTCTGCCAGCTGGAGCCCCCGTCGCGGCTCACCCGCAGGGTGCCGCTGCCGCCCCCGCCCCAGAGGTCGATCTCGCCGCCCTTTCCCTCACGGAACTGACCAATGACATTGAGCGGCTGCACCACGCTTACCTGCACGAAGAACTGCCGCGCCTAGAGAAAATGGTCGCCAAGGTGGCCAGGGTGCACGGTGACAAAGAGCCCTGCTTAATCGAGCTGCGGGATCTGTTCCTGGCCCTGGCGGCCCATCTGGCTACCCACCTGATGAAGGAAGAACAGGTGCTGTTTCCGCTGATTCGCCGCATTGAGGCCAACACTACCCTGCCCATGTCCCACTGCGGTAGCGTGGCCAACCCGATTCACCGCATGGAGTTTGAGCACGACGACGCGGGAGCGACCCTAGCCCCACTCCGCCAGCTCACC
>CAYGQY010000273.1:0-3367 GCA_964352195.1 uncultured bacterium | reverse complement strand
GCCATGCTCCCGCCGCCGCTGAGCGCCTGTTCCCCGCCCTGGGATCCACCACCCAGCCCCAGAGCCGGCAGGCGGCCGACAAGGCGTTACGCCAGACCTGCGCCCGTCTGGGCCTGGAGGGTGTTTCCACCCACAGCTTTCGCCGCTCGCTGGCCACCGCGGCGGTGCGGCGGGGGGTGCCCCTCCACGTGGTGCAGCGCATCACCGGCCACAAGTCGCTCGGCAGCCTTGGCCACTACCTCGAAGCGGATGAATCCGAGGTGCTGGCCGCGATCAACGGCGGTTGAGGGCCCTATTTCGGACCATCGGCGGCAGCAGAACGCCTGGCGGCGACTGGAGGAGCGCGGCTGTCCCTGCGTCCAAATCGGGTCCACTCCTATGTGTGGACCCGATTTGGACGCAGCAGTTGGTGCGGAGTTGGTGCGGCTGAGCATCGCCAGACAGGGGTCCCATGGACTTGTCCCCGATGGGCCGCAACAGACGGATCCTCTCCAGCCCGGCATGACCATGCCGCGGTTTTCGTTCCGGCTTCCGAGGTTCAGGGGGTCCAGCCCCTGGGGCAGACCTTTCTGGCCTTGTCGGTGACCCGGCTCACACTGCTGCGGGCCCCAGGTGCGTCATAGGTGGCGGCGAGCACGTAATTGTTCAGCGCCACCGTCAGATCCGTGCATTTCGAGTCTCTGGATCCGCCCCTCAGATTCTCGTCGGCAATCCGCTCGAATCGCCGGCCCATGTCCATGGAGCTGCGCCCGACTCGGCAGTTCTGATCGCAAGCACCGGGCAGCGGATACCGTTCGGCAAAGTTCGGCATCTGGGCAGCAGCAGGTGCCGCCGGCAGGAGGGCCAGCGCCAGCAGGAGGGTGGTTCGCATGGGGAGGGGAAGCCTGATCCTCAGGCTATCGACTGTCAGAAGAACCCCAGGACCTTGGTCAAATCCATCTGATTGGTTGAAGGAGCAATTTATCGGCCCCAGCGACCTGTCCATGTTTGCCCTGTTGGCTTGGCTTTTGTCCGATCTATCCGAATCGGGAAGACGCACCTACGCTTGACCTACTCCCTACGAATGAATCACACATGGCGACGACAATCGCCGCCCCTCCCCAGCTGGCAGGCCTGGCTGGAAGCGCTGCCCTGGAGCCGATGGAGGGTCTCCCTCTAAGGGTTCCTGCCGAGCTGAAAGCCCGCTACGCCGACCTGGCCGAGCGCTACCAATGTGGCCGGTCCGTTCTGCTGCGCACCGCGCTTCGGCAATGGCTGGAGCAGATCGAGAACACCGAGGCCCCTTGCGCGAAGCATCCGTGAGCCGCACCATGTCGTGAGACTTGTTTTACAAGCGCTGATGTCTGCCTCAGTCCCCTCTGTGACAGGTCGAGCACGGATCATTGCGATTCGAGCCGACGAAGCGGAACACCTTCAGGTGCGTCGCATGGCGGCTCAGCGGGGGGTCACCGTGAGTGACCTGATCCGCCGCGCCCTTGTGGCGGAGGGTTTAACTCTCACGCAAGACAACACGACATAACAGACGAAAGGCCCCCGACGCTAATCGGGAGCCTCTCTTAAATAGTCCACCCAGCAAACGCCATCCGGGCCTGAGAAACCTCGGCGGGAACTGGGATCGCACAGGAGAAACTCCCGTGATTCTGACAGCCGTTCTGGGGGTTAGGGCCCCTAGAACAACCATCCCAAAAAGGGATTGGCCTGAGCCTAGCGTTCTGCTCGCAGAATGTGAACTGGACGGCATACCGGCTGCGGTACGGGCTGCCAGCCGCACTGAGCACAGAGCCGCACCGGCCGCACCCTGGCCGGTATTGGAGCTGCTGGAGCGGCACCGCCGCGCGATCGCCGGTGGCTGGAGCGCTTCCAGCTACCTGGCCCTGGCCGACGGCCTGGAGCGCTGCCGACCGCCGCGACGACGGGCGGCAGCACGCTTCCGCCGCTTCGCCTCCGGGCTGGAGGTGGCGCTGTGAAGCACTCCACCACCCCAGCAGCGCCCCATCCGCTGCTGCCGGTCGGCAGCAGCTGGGATGTCGCCCCAGGGCCGGCGGCCACCGACCCGCGGCACCTGGCGGAGTGGACCCAGGGCTCCGGCATCCATCCCGAGCTGGCCGCGGCCAACCTGCAGACCCTGGCGGGGTCAGCGGTGATCGAGGCCCTGGCCGGTGATCGGCTGGCGGCCCTGGGCGGTCATGCTCAGCAGTACGTCACCGCAGCCGTCGCCCGACGGCTGGCCCCCCTCGAGCCCGTCGCCGCGGCTGGCGGCTGGTGGTGTGAGGGCCTGGATCCGCTGGCGGACTGGGCGCCGATGGGGTGGGGCCAGCTCAAGCCCGACCGGCCCCGGCTGGGAGCCGAGGGCAAGCCGATCAAGCTGGAAGCTCCCTGGGGCGCCCCGACCCGTTCCATCTGGCTGCGGGTGCCGGCCGTGGTCGCGCAGCTGGTGGCGGATCGGTTCCGCCTGCCCCTGCCCCCCGAGGTGGCGGCGGACACCACCGGAGCGGCCGGAGCGTTCTGGAGGTGGTGGGCCAGTGAGCGCCGGCTCCCCCTGCTGATCGACGAAGGCCCGAAGAAAGCTGGCGCCACCCTGAGCGCCGGCGTGCCATCAGTCGCCCTGCCCGGGATTGATTCCGGCGCCAAGCGCACCGGAGCCGAAGGATCTGACGGCCGCCGCACTGGCCCGCTGGAGTTGATTCCGGATCTGGCCGGCGTTCCCCTCAAGGGTCGCCCCGTCTGGGTGCTGTTCGATGCCAGCAGCAAGGCCGAGCCCCGGGAGCCCAAGGCCGCGGCTCGCCTGGGCCGGCTGCTGCAGAAAGCCGGCGCGGCGGTGAAGGTCGGCCTCGTCCCCGGCACCCGTGGCAAAGGAGCTGATGACCACTTGGTCGCCGGTGGCAGCTGGGAGGAGCTCGAGGCCGCCCTGCAGCCGCTCACCCCAGAGCCGGTGCTGCCCCGCCTGCGCCCCGCTGATCGCATCGCCCCGGCTGGCCAATGGCTGAGCGATGCCTGCCCGATCCCCTCACCGGAGGAGGCCCCTCTGGTGGTGATTCAGGCCGCGATGGGGGCCGGTAAAACCGAGGCCATTGCCGCGGCTGTGGCGCCCCATCTGGCCGTCGGCCGCCGGGTGGTGCTGATCACCCATCGCCGCAGCCTCGGCGCGGCCCTGGCCGAACGGCTGGGCCTGCCCTGGGCCGATGAGGCCCGCCCCGGCGCCGATCTGCGCCAGCAGGGGATCGCCCTCTGCATCGACAGCCTGCGCCCAGGTTCCGCCGTGCGCTTCCGTGCGGCGGATTGGGCCGGCGCCGTGGTGGTGATCGAAGAGGGCGCTCAGCTGCTGCGGCATGGCCTGTTCAGCACCGGCACCGCCAGCGCGGAACAC
>CAYGQY010000272.1:0-3381 GCA_964352195.1 uncultured bacterium | reverse complement strand
ATGACCACAACCACCCACTCTCATAAGCCCTGGACCGATAAAGGGGGTCACGTCACCACCGTCATGAGCCAGGCTTCGGGCTTCTGCGGACGCCGTCGCGCGGCCACTGTTCGAGCGCCGCAAGAAAAGCGTCGCCGAGTGCGTCTTCGGCGGCGGCGAGATCGCGGGAGCGGGCCGCGAGATAGGCAACGAGACGTCCGTACGAACTGCGCACGACCTGCTCGACGGTCTGCTCGGCGTCCATCAAGGTGCGACCCGCTCCGGCACGATTCTGGCCGACGACTTACTGCACGGACAGAATCGGGCGAATCTCGACAACCGTGCCCTTGTCGACGCCTGGAACCTTCGCGGCCCACTCGAGTACCGGATCGATACTCGGCGCCTCGAGGATGAAGTAGCCTGCGAGCTGCTCCTTTGCGTCGGAGAAGGGACCATCCTGTACGACGCGCTTGCCGTTCGTGAATCGTACCGTCGTCGCCGTCGTCTTGTCCTGCAGCGCGTTTCCTTCGACCACGAGACCGCTTTCGTTGATCGATTTCGCAAAGGCGCCCCACGCCGCCCAGTACGCCGGCGCTTCGGCCGTCGTTCGCAGCTGAATGTGTTGATCAGGTTCGGCGAACAGCATCATGTACTTCATGGAAACCCCGTGGCGAGAATGTCTGCGGGTTCGGCCCGATGCCTCACCCGTGGCTATGTCGGGCGAGGCATCGCGATTTCGACAGGCGCCGAAAAATCGGGGAAATCGGGGCTCGCCGCCGCAGGGACGGCCGTCCCTGCGGCGGCCCGATCCGGCCATCGCGCGGCGGGCGTCCCTCGCCACCACCCCGCGTCATCGAACGGGCACGTCAGCTCAGCTGCGCTCTAACGCTCAAGATCAGCGGCGGGAATTGGCTTTGTGCGTCCAACAGGCATGCTTGGCTGCCCGACCGCTGCATCTTGATGTTAGGCCTTCGAGCGAAGCAGATGATCATAGTCTGCATGACTACCAATCCACACCCAAATCAAGTCATCGCCACCGCCTTCAACTGCTAACGCTCTAAAACGTAAGCCAACTCTCGCCGACCAAAACCTGCCGATCCTCTTGAAATGGAGCGAAGGGTGACGTGGCTCGGACTTGAGGAGTTCGAAGCAGCGATCAGCCTGGAGTCTGACCTCTGACGGAAGAGAGTGATAACAAGCCCAGAAGCGCGGACTAGCGCGATGCCTCATAACTCAGAACATCGCCCAGCCTGACTGTCGCTGATTGCCTCATTTGCGAGCCAGTCCAGCTTGCCGGCGGTCATGTCATCCTCCATCTGCTGGTCCCAGTCCGATGCGTCGAATGACAGGAACCAAGCCCGGAATTCGGCCCGCTTGGCCGGTGGCAGCTGCTGAACCGCAGCCTCAATCTCTTCAAGGGTGCTCATGAAAACCATGGTAGCTGAGTTTTCCGGCTGAGTCGTGGCACATTCCCAGATAGGCCTAACGCTGGCCATCACCTGGCCGCAAAGAGCGGCGGGTTCCGAGTCGCTGTGGGCTCACTAAAATGATGGAGGCGGGTCAGGTGTATGGCAGGGTTGGAAAGTGCTCTTGGCCCTCAGCGGGAACCTTTCCGGATGGCGTACCGACTCGACAGACAAGTCAACATCTAGATCAGGCCAATAAAGATGCTCCGAGGTCGGACGCAGTACGTTAAGGATCTGCTGAATAGTTGCCGCTTTAAACCAGGGAAACTCTGAATAGGGAAGTGCTAGCTCTTCATAATCGATAAGCATCCAGACACAATGTCCAGAGACGTTCGTAACCTCAGCCGCCAAAGTGGTTGTTCCAGGCATCGATGATCTCCTGTTGACGTGTCTCGACCAGGCGCTCTGCTTCTTTGATCCTCTGTGAGCTTAGCCCGATATTGCGAGCGAGTTCAACGGTTGGGCTGAGCCAGAACTTCGCCTCACCATCAGGATGACTCACATGGACGTGAGGACGACTCTCTTCCCGTGAGAAGAAGAAGAATCGAAATTCGCCATCCCTGAAGACCGTTGGTGACAAATTACATATGGAACGCCTGTCTCAGCATAGCCGCGCATGCAATGGCTGTTCACATCTTTCCAACACTGGCCATCACCTGGCCGCAGAGAGCTTCTGCCTCCGGATCTCATTGGGCTTCAGGGAATTGATGGGGGCGGGTCAGGTGCATGGCCGGGTTGGGAAGTGCTCTTTGCCATCAGCGGAAACCTTTCAGGGTGGCGTATGGAATCGACTGATAAGTCGACATCAATATCAGGCCAATACAAATGATCAGCAGTCGGCCTTAAGACATTGAGGATCTGATGGATTGTCGCCGATTCAAACCAAGGAAAATCTGAATAGGGAAGAGCCAGCTCTTCGTCATCGACGAGGATCCAGACGCAGTGTCCAGAAACATTTGTGACCTCAGCCTTTAAAGTGGTTGTTCCAGGCATTGATGATCTCCTGTTGACGAGTCTTAGTCAGGCGTTCTGCTTCTTTAACTCTTGAAGAGCTTAGCCCGATATTCCGAGCCAATTCAACGGTCGGACTGAGCCAGAACTTCGCCTCACCATCAGGATGACTGACATGGACATGAGGGCGACTCTCCTCGCGTGAAAAGAAGAAGAAACGAAATTCGCCTTCCCTGAAAACGGTTGGGGACAGAATTCAGTTCCTGATTCACCCACTCAGCATAGCCACGGCTGAAATGGTTGTTCGCATCTTTCCAACGCTCCAGATCAGAAGCGGGCACTTGATCAGAGTCAAGGAGCCAGCTTTCTGCTCCCGCCTTCTGTATCTGGATGTTATACGGCTTCAATCTGCTTAAGGGTGCGACCCTCTGAATCCTTCCATGCAGTAAGCCCATTGGCATGTCCGCCATGGACTACTGCCGCCGCGGCACTCGGACTGGTGAACTCGACATCTCTTGTAAAGACAAGAGCGTCTGTTGCGATAGCAAGAGAGCCTTCCTCCTTGAGCTTCAGCCTCATGTTCAGAGCCCAGGGATACTTCTGCGTTGATGGGCGCTCATTCAGCACCGCCTGGGAGCCTGAAAGAATCACAAAGCCGTTCGGAGACAGGTGCCCTCGTGCTTTGACTCCCTTGATTTCACATGACAACATCTCTACTTCCAATTCGGCTTCGGGTTTGGCTACTGTCGGGACTAGGAGTTCGATCCCAAAAACAGGCAGGAGCTGATTTACTTTCTCAAGGAAAGTCTCTAGATCCGCTCGGTCCGACTCAGGAAGACGAGCGCCACTGCTCTGATTATTTACAACTACAGCTCGAGAGGCTTCGCGTGCTTTCTCAATCAGTTTTCCCTCCAGGTGCCTGATATGAGCCTGAGGTGGTCTGGCTTTTCTGGACAGGGCCCATCGTTAACCTCTGAGGCGGGGC
>CAYGQY010000271.1:0-3387 GCA_964352195.1 uncultured bacterium | reverse complement strand
CTGCAGGGGGGCTTGGGGGCCGGCGGGGCCTGACTGACCGGGCTTCCGGAAGGGCGGGCGCAGGCGGCCCGTCTTCGACCGTCGTGGCGCCCGCCCTGGGGCTGACGCCCTGGTCACCGCCTGGCGAACGAGCCCCTCGTTGTCCGTCCGTCCGAGGGGATCTGCCTCCTGCTGGGATCCAGCAGCCTCACCATCAAGCTGGATGCGGCGGCCACAGGCGGTCGTCTCGCCCTGCTGGATCACCGGGGGGCTCCCCGCTACATGGCGCCCCAGGTCCTGCATTGGCGCACAAGAGAAACCCAGGCCATCTCCATTCTGGAGGGCACGATCCGCTTTCCGTTCGAAGACCGAATGGTCGACGCTGAAGCCCATACGGTCCTGCACATCCCGGAGCACTGTTCTTATACGTGGAAGAATCCAGAGGCCTGTCCGGCCCGGAATGCTCTATGTGTCTTCCCCTGCAGGAATTGAGCAGTTCTTTATCGATGTTCAGCAGGTCTTCGCCAATCACGCTGATCGTTCCCCGGTGGCTGCGGCGCCCCTGGTGGAGACGCTCTGGGAGGCCTATGGCGTTCTGAGCTGATCCATCGCGCGAGCCGCCCATCGGGGCTGAACCCCGCGAGACATCCCTCCAGATCGGCCACCGGCCACCCCATCCAGTTGCCCGCTGGGCCGGTATCCCTCTGCAGTGAGCCCTCCGAGCCCTCCGCCCTTGCCTGGTTTCCGCCGCACCCCTCACTCCGTCCAAGCGCGGAATTCGCGCCCGTTGCGCCCACACCGCAAGCTCAGGCCGGGCCCCTGGGCCCTGGCGCTGGTCGGCCTGCTGCTGGCGGGATGCCAGTCGGCCGGGGGCGCCGGCAGCGGCGGCGGTGCCTCCACCCAGCGGCTGACTGTGACGGGCTCCAGCACCGTGGCCCCCCTGGCGGCGGAGATCGCCAAGCGCTTCGAGTCCAGCCAGCCGGACGCCCGCGTTGATGTGCAGAGCGGCGGCTCCTCCAGGGGGCTGGCGGATGTACGGCGTGGCAGCGCTGATCTGGGCATGGTGTCGCGGGCGCTGGGCCCGGCAGAAAACGACCTCCAGGCCACCACGATCGCCCTCGACGGCATCGCCCTGATCGTGCACAGCAGCAACCCGGTGCCCGCCCTCAGCGAGGACCAGATCCGCGGCATCTTCACCGGCGCCATCACCGACTGGCGGCAGGTGGGCGGGACGCCCGCCCCGATCACCGTGATCAACAAGGCGGACGGTCGCTCCACCCTGGAGCTCTTCCTGGATCATTTCCAGCTCAGCAGCGCCGACATCCAGGCCGATGTGGTGATCGGGGACAACCAGCAGGGCCTCCGCAGCGTGGTGGGCAATCCCGCCGCCATCTCCTATGTGTCGATCGGCTCGGCGCTGCAGGAGGCCCGGCGCGGCGGTGCCATCCGGCTGCTGCCGCTGGAAGGCATCGCCCCCACGCTGGCCAACGTGGCCAACGGCTCCTTCCCCCTCTCCCGGCCGTTGATCCTGGTGCGGCCGGCCCGGGGCCTCACGCCGCTGGGGCAGGAGTTCCTGGCCTTCGCCGCCTCCGCCGCCAACGACGACCTGATCCGCCGCGAGTCGTTCGTAGCTCCACCCCGGTGAGAGCAGCGGAGGATCGGCTGCTGCTCGGTTGTCTGCGCCTGGCCGGAGCCGCGGCGGGCTCGATCGTGCTGCTGATCGTGGCCTACCTGCTCGCCGAAGCCCTGCCGGCCCTCCAGGCGCTCGGGCCCCTGCGCTGGATCCGTGATGCCTCCTGGCATCCGGCGGGAGGCGCCGGGGCCGGACGGTTCAATCTCAGTCCGATGCTGATCGGCACCGCCGCTGCCGCCACAGGCGCGGTGCTGCTGGCCACGCCCCTCTCGATCGCCTCAGCGCTCTTCTGCCGCTTCTATGCGCCGCGCCGGCTCGGCGGCGGCTACCGGCGCCTGGTGCAACTGCTGGCCGGACTGCCCTCGGTGGTGTTCGGCTTCTGGGGGCTGGTGGTGCTCACCCCGTTGATCGGCCGCTGGCAGCCCCCCGGCCAGAGCCTGCTGGCGGGGATCCTGATCCTGACGCTGATGATCCTGCCCACCATCAGCCTGCTGGCGGAATCGGCCCTCGCCGCCGTTCCCCGCTCCTACGGACAGGCCGCGGCCGCCCTGGGGCTCACCCGCTGGGCCACGATCCGCCAGGTGATGCTGCCGGCCGCGATCACCGGCCTCAGCTCGGCGATCCTGCTGGGGGCGGCGCGCGCCATCGGCGAAACCATGGCGGTGCTGATGGTGACGGGCAACGTGGTGCGGACCCCCGCCAGCCTGCTGGATCCGGTCCGCACCCTCACGGCCAACATCGCCCTGGAGCTGGGCTATGCCCTGGAGCTGCACCGCTCGGCCCTGTTCGTGAGCGGGTTGCTGCTGATGGGGATGGTCGCCCTGCTGGTGGGGATCTCCGAAGCGCTGCGGCCGGTGGAGCGCCATGGATAGGTGGCCCTGGCCCGACCGTCTGGCGGCGGCCCTGGCCTGGGGGGTGGCGATGGGGATCACGGCGGTCTTCGGGCTGGTGCTCGCCGACCTGCTCCGCCACGGTCTGCCGGAGATCAGCCTCGGGTTTCTGCTCGAAGCTCCCCGGGAGGCCGGCCGGGCCGGCGGGATCGGCCCGGTGATCGTCTCGACCCTGCTGATCCTGGCAGTGAGCCTGCTCACCAGCCTGCCGATCGCCCTGGCCACCGCCGTGCTCCTGGCCGAATTCAGCCACGGGCGCAGCGGCTTCGCCCGGCTGATCCGCGCCTCCCTCGATGGGCTGGCCGGGGTGCCCTCGATCGTGTTCGGCCTGTTCGGCAATGCCCTGTTCAGCCTGGCCCTCGGCCTGGGCTTCTCGATCCTTTCCGGCGGCCTCACCCTGGCCTGCATGGTGCTGCCGATCCTGATCCGCTCGGCGGAGCAGGCCCTGCGCGAGGTTCCCAGCGACTACCGCCGCGCCGCCGCCGCTCTGGGGATCAGCCAGGCGGCCTCGCTGCGCCAGGTGCTGCTGCCCTGCGCCGCCCCCGGACTGGCCATCGGGGTGGTGCTGGGGATCGGCCGCGCCCTGGCCGAAACCGCCGCCCTGCTGTTCACCAGTGGCTACGTCGACCGGCTGCCGGGCTCGCTGCTGGATTCGGGCCGGGCCCTGTCGGTGCACATCTACGACCTGGCCATGAACGTGCCGGGCGGGGAGGCCCGCGCCTACGCCACCGCCGTGGTGCTGGTGGTGGTGCTGCTGGTCACCAACGCCCTCACCCTCGGGATCGCCGAGCTCTGGCGCCTCGATGGGGGGACGAGCCGATGAGCCTGCCGCTGGGGCCCCAGCCCTGCCTGGAGGTGCGTCAGTTGAGCGTCAGCTACGACCGG
>CAYGQY010000270.1:0-3393 GCA_964352195.1 uncultured bacterium | reverse complement strand
CCACCGGCCCATCCGCCCCGGGATCATCGGACGCCATGGCCGCTGCGGCCCCAGTCGAGCCAATGGGCGTAACCGGCACAGTCAGCCCCCCACCTCTGCCCTAGGACAACCTGGGTCCCGGCGGTTGGCTGGCCGTAACGATGGCACCGGAGCGCTTCTTTCTCGAACTGCCTCCCCCGGCCGGCCTTGGCGGTGATCTCCCCCACGTGGTGGTGGTGGGAGGCGGGTTCGCCGGGGTGCGGATCTGCCAGGCCCTGGCCCGCCAGCCGGTGCGGGTCACCCTGATCGACAAGCGCAATTTCAATCTGTTCCAGCCGCTCCTGTATCAGGTGGCCTCGGGGCTGGTCTCGGCGGCTGATGTGGCCTCGCCGCTGCGCCAACTGGTGGGGCAGGCCCCCAACGTGCAGGTGCTGCTCGGGGATGTCACGGATCTGGATCCGCAGAGCCGGGTGCTGGTGTTCAATGATCAGCGTTTCGGCTACGACCAGCTGGTACTGGCCAGCGGCTCCGGCAGCGCCTACTTCGGCCATGAGGAATGGCGGCCCCTGGCGCCCCCGATGAAGATCATCGAACACGCCCAGGAGATCCGCCGGCGGCTGTTGACGGCCCTGGAGGAGGCCGAGCAGACCACCGATCCCCTTCGCCGCCGGTTCCTGCAGACGGTGGTGGTGGTTGGGGCGGGACCGGCCGGCTGTGAGCTGGCCGGTTCCCTGATCGAACTGATGCACGCGGCCGTGCGCCGCGATTTCAAGCAACTGGAGCTCGAGCGGTGCCGGGTGGTGCTGGTGGATGCGGTCGATCGGGTTCTGCCGGCCATGCATCCGAGCCTCTCGGTGGCGGCGGCGGATTACCTGGGCCGCAACGGGGTCGAGGTGCTGCTGAACACCATGGTGGATTCGATCGCTCCGGGTCGGGTGCGCCTCCGGGGGGGCGACACCTCTGGCGCCTGCCTGGAGGCTGCCACCATCTGCTGGACGGCGGGGGTGCGGGCCTCCCGGCTGGGGCGGCTGCTGGCCGAGCGCTGCGGCTGCGATCTGGACCGGGGTGGCCGGGTTCAGGTGGAACCCGATTTCACGGTGCCGGGTCATCCGGAGCTCCGGGTGGTGGGGGATCTCTGTTGTTACCCCCACACCGCCAGCGGTGCGCCGCTGCCGGGCATGGCCGGTCCGGCGGTGCAGATGGGGGCCTGGGTCGCGCGGGACATCGTCAACCGCATCCAGGGCCGCCGCAGCGACCCGTTCCGCTGGCTCGACCTGGGCAGCATGGCGGTGATCGGGCCGCTCTACGCCGTGGCCGACCTGCGGGGGCTGCGGGTCTCCGGGCTGACCGGCTGGCTGGTCTGGGGACTGGCCCATCTGGCCTTCATCCCCGCCACCGAGAACCGCCTCACCCTGCTCACCCGCTGGCTCTGGCAGATCGCCACCCGCCAGCGCTCGGCCCTGCTGATCACCGGCCGACCCAACCAGCACATCGGTGTTGACGTGGGTCTGGCCAGGGCCCCCGCGCCGGCCACCCTTCCCCTCACCGATCCGGTCGCCTGAGCGGCCCCACCGGCCCCCGTAGGGTTCCCGCCATGGTCCAGGGCATTCTTGATGTCGATCTGCTCGCCTTCGAGCGGGGCGATGGCGCCCGGCGCCGGGCCGTGGTCGATGGGGTGCGCCGCAGCCTGGCCACCGGCTTCGTTTACACCAGCAGCGACCTGCCGGTGGATCTGCTCGACACGGCCTACGGCATGCTCTCCGCCTTCTTCGCCCTCGATCCGGCCCGCAAGCAGGCCTTCTCCGCCCCCGGCTCCTGCGGGCAGACGGGCTACACCGGCCCGCTGGTGGAAACCGCCGCCGGCAGCCCCCTGGCCGACTGGAAGGAGATGCTGAACTGGTCGTCGCCGATTCCGGTGGGCCACCCGCTGCGCCGCCGCCATCCCTTGCTCTATCCGGAGCCGCTGCTGCCGGAGGCCGTGGTCCCGGGCATCACGGGGGTGCTCGAGCGTTTTCACCGCGCCATCGAGGATCTGCAGCGCCGTTTCCTGCGGGTGATCGCGCTGGGTCTCGGCGCCGCCGAGAGCTTCTTCGAGGCGATGGTGCGGGAGGCTCCCACCCTCAGCCGGGCCATCCGCTATCCGCCGATGGCGACGGCTCCGGCCGTGGGCCACCTGTGGGCGGCCCCCCATGGCGACATCAACCTGATCACGGCCCTGCCCCGGGCCTCCGGGCCGGGGCTGCAGGTGGAGGTGGAGGGAGCGTGGGTCGAGGCCAGCCCGCCGGAAGGCCGGGTGATCCTCAACAGCGGCCTGATGCTGGAGCGGCTGAGCAACGGCCTGATTCCGGCCGGTCTTCACCGGGTGGTGGCCCCCGCCGGCCACTCCGACGACCGCCTCAGCGTGGTGCAGTTCTGCCACGCCCGACCCTCCACCGTGCTGGTGCCCCTGGCCAGCTGCTGCTCGGCCGCAACCCCCCAGCGCTACGCGGGCATCCGTGCCGGTGAGGCGCTGGAGGAGGTGCTCTACGCCATCAACCTGCTTGACGGGTCAGGGCCTCCCCCTGGCGGTTGACGATCCGTGCCGGCAGCTGTCGCCGGTCGACCGGGCGCAGGGTGCGCAGATTGAGGGTGGTGTCGGTGGTGCGGCCGCTGCTCCAGGCCAGATCGAGCACGGTGAGGGTCTGGAAGGGGGCGGCCCCTCCCTGCAGCAGGGGGCGGGGACCACTGCCGGCGGCCCCGAGCTGGAACAGGTCCAGCTCTCCGAGCCGGGCGGGGTAATAGGCGTGCTGATGGCCGCTGATGTAGGCCTCCACGTCGTGGCGCTCCATCAGCTGGCGCAGGCGGCCGGCTCCGGCGAGCACGTTGCCGCCGCTGTCGCGCCCCCGGGCCACGGCCTGGAGGGGCAGGTGGCCGAGCACCAGTCGCCTCCGAGCGGAGCGGGCGGCGGGGGACGCCAGGCTGCGCTCGGCCCAGCGCAGCTGCTCCGCCGGCACCGTGGCGGATGAAGCGTCCCAGACCAGCAGGAACAGGCCGTCCTGCAGGACGGAATAGAAAAAGGGAAACCCGCTGGCGTCCACGAAGGACAGGCCCAGGGCGTCGCGGCGAGCGCGCCAGAACCGCGATGCCTGCTGCCGCTCCCGCGCGAACACGTAGCGTCCGCCGGAGCGGCTGGCCGAGGCGTCATGGTTGCCCATCGTGGGCGCGAAGGGCAGGCCCCGCTTCCGCAGGGGGGAGAGCACGCGGCGATCGAAGGCCGTCCACATGGCGCTGAGCTGGGCGTCGCTGAGGCTGAGCTTCTGGCCCGCCACCATGTCGCCGGCGCAGAGCACCAGATCGGGGTGGACCGTGGGGATCAGGGCGACGGCCCGGTCCACTTCGGGGATGTAGGTGGTGGAGCCGTAGCTGGAGTTGAGG
>CAYGQY010000269.1:0-3400 GCA_964352195.1 uncultured bacterium | reverse complement strand
CCATCAGCGGGGCGATCGGCACCAGCTCGTGGCTGAGGCCGAGACGATCGGCCAGTTCCAGGGCGTCCAGGCGGGATCCGTCCGAGCTGTAGGGGGAGGGCATCAGCAGGGCGTGCACCCGATCAGGGCCCAGGGCGGCCGCGGCCAGCACGGCCACCAGGGCCGAGTCGATTCCACCGCTGAGGCCCAGCAGGGCCCGCTGGAAGCCGCACTTGCCGGCGTAGTCGCGCACCCCCAGCACCAGCACCTTGAACAGCTGCTCAAGGGGGTCGGGATCGGCCAGCCGTGCCACGGCGGCCGGAGCGACGACCGGGGCCGGGGCAACCGGGGCGCCCGCCTGGATTGCGCCGGGGCGAGGCGGCAGGTCCCACACGACCAGGGCGGTCTCGGCGCAGGGAAGCTGGAGGCACCAGCGACCGGTGGCATCGATCACGAAACTGGCGCCGTCGAAGACGAGCTCGTCGTCACCGCCCACCTGGTTGACATAGACCACCGGGCAGCCCAGCCGAGCGGCTGCGGCGATGGCCAGCCGCCGCCGCAGCAGGGGCTTGCCCTGGACGAAGGGGGAGGCCGAGAGGTTGATCAGCAGATCGGGACGATCGGGGAGCAGCTCGGCGATCGGATCGGGGCCGAGCAGGCGGTGGCCCTGCAGGCTCTCCTCCACCCAGAGGTCCTCACAGATGGTGAGCCCCAGCCTCCAGGGCCGGCCTTCACGCTCCAGCTCCAGCAGGCAGGGGGCCTCGGCGGGCTGGAAGTAACGCCGTTCATCGAACACGTCGTAGCTGGGCAGCAGACGCTTGCGGGCCACAACTCGCCAGCGTCCCCCCTCCACCAGCGCGACGGCGTTGTGGAGCGCCGGCACCGCGGCCGTTCGGGCCATCGGTTCGGCCACACCCACCAGCAGGGCGAGGCCCTCGGCCCGATCGGCCGCCAACGCGTTCAGGTGGCTGGCGAGCGCGTCGAGCACCCGCTCCTGCTCCTGGAGCAGGGACGGGCGCAGCAGCAGATCCCGGGGGGGATAGCCCCAGAGCGAGAGCTCGGGGCTCAGCACCAGCGATGCGCCCTGCTCAGCCCCCTGGCGGCACTGCTCCAGCAACACCCGGGCGTTGCCGCGAAGATCCCCCACCAGCGGATTGATCTGGGCGAGGGCGAGACGCATCAGCGCGGCGGTCGGGGATGGGCCTGGCTGGAGCGCAGTCCGTAGAGATTGTGCTCCAGCAGCACCGGCCAGAGCTCCGGCGGCACCAGCTCCGGGTCGGGGTGACAGCGGATCGCGGAGCTGGCGGCGGCTGGAATCTGCAAGGGCAGCACCTCGACGCGCCCGCCCCGGTCGCGCAGCTCCTCCAGCTGCAGGGCCTCCAGGGGCCAGCCCAGCCGCGGCACCACCGCCAGCCGGCAGCGCCGCAGGATCTCATCGGAGCCGTACCAGCGCCGGATCTGGGGCAGCAGGTCGCTGCCCAGCACGAAGACCAGCTCCGCGCCCGGCCACCGCTGGGCCGCCCGTTCAAGCGTCTCGAGGCTGCGCGGACTGCTCAGGCTCTGATCGAGCCGCAGCTGGGGCAGATCGAGATGGTCGACCACCGCCTGCAGCAGGGCGGCCCGCACCGCCAGCGGAGCGCCGTGCCGTTTGAACGGATTGTCGCTGGCCCAGGTCCGCACCTGGGGGTAGCGGCGGGCCAGGGCTTCCAGGAGGGTCCGGTGGCCCTTGGTGGGGGGATCGGCGCTGGTGCCGAACAGGGCGACCTCGGCTGGGGCGACGCTGGCCTCACTCACGGCAGCAGGGTCCGGGACGCCGCCTCGCCCGCCTGGGCGACCCAGGGTTCGAGCCACTGCCCCGCCTGGGGATCCTGGCGGGCCAGTCGCCGCAGCAGGGCAGCGGGTCGGGCCCGGCCCCGCCGGGCACCCTCCAGCAGGGTGGCCGCCGCCAGACGGCCGGTTTGACGTGTGCTGTGGACCGCGAGGGCGGCCTGCGCCAGCGCCACCGGCGCCGCCGGCGCCAGCGAAAGGCCGGCGGTGGCCGGAGCCGCCAGCAGCAGCAGCTGACGGATCGCCCCGAGCAGCAGCTGGAGACCCAGCTGGGCGCCGCCGAGCAGGGCGTTCTGGCCGGAGAGACGGCTCAGCAGACGACGGGCCTGGGGACCGCTCATCGGCAGGCCATAGAGCTCACACAACCGCAGGACCAGCGCCGTGTCGCAGGCAAGCCCGCCGGCCAGATCGAGCAGGATCAGCGGATTGGCCGCCACGCCGGTGGCCTTGAGGGCGGCAAAGCGACCGATCAGGGTCTGGGCTTCGCGGCGGTTTCGCGCCAGCCGCCATTCCGAGAGGCGGCGGCCGAAGCGATCACCGGCCCGCAGGCTGCTCAGGGCCAGCAGCAGGGGTCCCTGCTGCTCCAGCAAGCTCAGCAGCCGGGTCCGCAGCGGCTCGATCTCCGCCGGCTGAACCAGGCTGCGCACCCGGCCATCGGGACGCAGCGCGGCCCGGCGCGGCGCTGCCGCCACCGCGATCAGCTCGAGCCGCCGCGCCGGAACCGACAGGCGGCGACGCAGGCTCTCCAGCAGACCCTCCCGTTCCTCGATCGGCCAGCCATCGATGCGGTTGAGCACGAGCAGCAGGGGAGTGCCGCGGTCGAGCAGCAGGTCGAGGGCCTCGGCCTCCGGGCTGGTGAGATCCCCGTCGAGCACGAACAGCACCAGATCGGCACCCAGGGCCAGCCGCGCCGCCAGCCGCTGCCGGGCCGGCGCCGCCACCTCGTCGATGCCGGGAGTGTCGATCAGCTCCACCCGGGCCAGGCCGTGCACGGGCGTGCTCCAGCGCTCCCGCTGCTGCCGCCGGGTGGAGCCGTGGGCCACGTCGGTGGCGAAACGTTCCTCGCCGAGGAGGGCATTGAGCAGGCTGGACTTGCCGACCCCCACCCGCCCGAAGACGGCGACCTGCAGGCAACGCTGACCCAGGCGCTCCAACTGGCGATCAAGGCCGGCCAGCTCCGGAGCCAGGCTGGCCCGCTCCCGGGCGCCGAGCACGAGCTCGGCGCGCCAGCGGGCCAGCAGCTCTTCGCTGCGCTCCAGGGCCCCCGGAGCGGGCCGGAGGGGGGCGGAGGGAGGCGTCGAGGGCACGCGGACGGCCGGCATGGGGGACCCTCTCCGGCGGGCTGAGGTCGCCGCCACCAGCCCGCCAGCACGGCCAGCACGGCGTCGGCACCGATCAGACCCACGAACGCGCCGAACTCATCGACCACCACCCGAACGGAATGGCTGCTGCGGCGAAAGGCGGTCAGCAGGCGGTCGGCCCGGATCATCTCCGGCACGAACTCCACGGGTTCGGTGAGATGGAGCGCCGTGTCCTCACCGCGACCCTCCACCAGCGCCACCAGCAGGGTTTCGCGGCTGGCCACCCCCAGCAC
>CAYGQY010000268.1:0-3407 GCA_964352195.1 uncultured bacterium | reverse complement strand
CGGGACGTTGGTGGCGGAATGGGCAGCCGGATGCGGATGTGGATCGGCAGCAGCGGGGGCCATGACTGGCCGGTGCCAAGGGCCCGATGGCTGTTGATGATCGCGACCGGCAGCAGCGGCACCCCGGCCCGGGCCGCGAGCAGGGCCGCACCGGGTCTGGGCTCGTTCACCCGGCCGTCGCTCTGGCGGGTGCCGTCGATGAACACCCCCGTGGCCCAGCCCTCCAGCAGTCGGTCGGTGGCGGTGCGGATCGCCTCCCGGTCGCTGGCCCCCCTGGAGACGGGGTAAGCGCCGCAGGCGCGGATGATCGGTCCCAGCAGCGGCACCGCGAACAGTTCCGCCTTGGCCATGAAGGCCACCGGGCGCCCCAGGGCATGGCCGAGCAAGGGCGGATCCAGATGGGAGCCATGATTGGCCACCACCACGACGGCCCCTTCGATCGGGACGTGGTCGTTGCCGGTGGTGCGGCCGCGGAAGAGCAGCCGGTAGATCGGAAACACCAGCAGATAGCTGATCAGCCGGTAGGTGAGGCTCGGGCGCGGGGTCAGCAGGACCGGCGGATCGGCGGGCCGTCGCCGACGGCGACCCAGGCGCCGCCCCTGCCTGGAGGGCTCGACTCCATCCCTCCGGCTGGTCAAAGCCCCAGATCGGCGCTGCTGGCGACCTGGGAGGTGGTGACCCCCTGGAGGCTGCGCCGGATCAGGCCGGTGAGCACATTGCCGGGGCCGATCTCCACCACGGTTTCGATCCCCTGGCTGGCGAACTCCTCCATCGTTTCGCGCCAGCGCACCCCGGTCACCATCTGGCTCCGCAGCCGCTGCTTGAGGGCGTCACCCCGGGTTTCCGGGGTGGGATCGGTGTTGCTGAGCACGGGGATGGTGGCGTCGGCGAAAGGCACCTGGTCCAGCAGATCGGAGAAGGCGGCGGCGGGGGCGGCCATGTGCGGCGAGTGGAAGGCGCCGGAGACGGCCAGCGGAATGGCCCGCTTGCAGCGCAGCTGGCCGATCACGGTGGCCACGGCCTCCGGGCTGCCGGAGAGCACCACCTGGGCGCTGCTGTTGTCGTTGGCGATCACCACATTCGGTGTGGCCGCCACCAGAGCGTCGAGTCCGGCGCGATCAAAGCCCATCAGGGCGGACATGGCGCCTCCCCCTGCCGCCGCCATCAGCTCACTGCGGCCCCGCATCAGCTCCAGGCCGGCCGCGAAGTCGAAGACTCCGGCCGCGTAGAGCGCGACCAGTTCCCCCAGGCTGTGGCCAGCCACCAGCTGGGGGGCCAGGCCCTGGCCCCTGAGTCCATCCACCAGCAGGCTTTCGATCACGAACAGGGCCGGTTGGGTGTTGCGGGTGTCGTTGAGGTCGGAGAGGCCGTTGAGACTGGGCTGGCTCTCGCCCTCGCAGATCGCCAGCAGGTCACGCCCGAGCTGCTCTGAGGCCAGGGCGAACCGCTCATGGGCGCCGGGGAGATCGAGCAGGGCGGAAGCCATCCCCAGTTTCTGTGATCCCTGGCCGGGGAACACCCAGGCGATTCCCATGGCGACGATGAACCGATCTGGTGGAGATTACGGCGGTGCCGTTCCGCCCGGAGCCGGCGTCGCGGTCTCCTCCGGTTGGCGCGGTGTGGGCGGGCCCCAGCGCAGCAGGGCCGCTCCCCAGCTCAGACCGGCCCCAAAACCGCTGCTGGCGATCAGGTCCCCCGGGCGGATTCGTCCGTCGCGCACTGCCTCGTCGAGCATGAGTGGAATGGTGGCGGCCGAGGTGTTGCCGTAGTGGGCCAGGTTCGTGAGCACCCGCTCCGGGGCCACGGAAAACCGTTCGGCCACCGCGTCGAGGATGCGCTGGTTGGCCTGGTGCAGCAGCAGCCAGTCCAGCTGGTCGGCGCGGGTTCCCGTGCCCTCGAGCAGCTCCTGCAGCACGGCGGGAACCTCCCGCACCGCGAACTTGTAGACCTCCTGGCCGTTCATGTGGATCGGCGCGAAGCCGCCGAGCTGGGCCGTGTGGCCGTTCACCAGGGGTTGGCGCTCCGGCCGCTGCCGCAGGGAGAGGCAGTCACTCCGGCGGCCATCGGAATGCATCCGGAAGCCGATCAGGCCGTCACGGGCCGGATCGCAGCCCTCCACCGCCACCGCGGCGGCACCATCACCGAACAGCACGCAGGTGCGGCGATCGTCCCAGTCGACCCAGCGGCTGAGCTGGTCGGCGCCGATCACCAGGGCGCGCCGTGCGCTGCCGGCGCGGATGTACTGGGCGGCGGTGATCAGGGCGAACAGGAAGCCGCTGCAGGCGGCGGTGAGATCGAAGGCAACGGCCGAGCGGGCCCCCAGCTCCCCCTGCACGCGGGGGGCGGTCCCGAACAGATCATCCGGACTGGAGGTGGCGAGCAGGATCAGATCCAGCTCGGTGGGCTCCCAGCCGGCGTGGGCGAGGGCCCGACGGCCGGCCTCCACCGCCAGGCTCGTGAGCGTCTCCCCGGGGCCCGCCACCCGCCGGGCGGCGATGCCCGTGCGGCTGCGGATCCAGGCGTCGTTGGTGTCGACCCGGCGGCTCAGCTCCTCGTTGCTCAGGCTCAGGGCCGGCAGGGCGCTGCCGCACCCCACCAGGGCCATGCCTGCGCCCATCCGGCCGAGCGACACCGTGTCCGTCCCCAGGTCGGCTCAGTCAACCACAGGTCGACACGGCATCTTCCTGGGCGCAGAGCCGGTGCAGATCCTCCATCACCCCATGGCTGGCCGCCAGCTGCGCCAGCCGCAGGGCGCTCACCACCGAGAGGGCCTTGCTGCTGCCGTGGCCGATCACGCAGACCCCGTCGACCCCGAGCAGCAAGGCCCCGCCGTGCTCGGCATGGTCGAGTCGCTTCTTGATGCGCACCAGATTGCTGCGCAGAAAGGCCGAGCCCACCTTGCCGCGCCGGCCCCGCGGCAGCTCAGCGCGCAGCACGTCGAGCAGAACGCCGCCCACCGACTCCAGGAACTTCAGCAGCACGTTGCCGGTGTAGCCGTCACAGACCACCACGTCGAACTGACCCGAGAGCACGTCACGGCCCTCGCAGTTGCCCGCGAAGTGGATCCGCGATTCCGCCGCCAGTAGGGGGAAGGTCCGCAGGGTGAGTTCATTGCCCTTGCACTCCTCCTCCCCGATGTTGAGCAGCCCGATCCGGGGCTCGGGAACGCCGAGCACATCGCGGCTGTAGATCGTGCCGAGCAGGGCGAACTGGTGCAGGTAGGCGGGCTTGCAGTCCATGTTGGCCCCGACGTCGAGCACGAGCACCTGCCGGGCCGGATCCTTGGTCGGGAAGAGGGCGCCGATCGCGGGCCGGTCGATGCCCTTCAGGCGGCCCAGCCGGAAGATCGCCGCCGCCATCACCGCCCCGGAGTTCCCCGCCGAGTAGACCGCCGTGGCCTCTCCCCG
>CAYGQY010000267.1:0-3441 GCA_964352195.1 uncultured bacterium | reverse complement strand
GGAGGGATACCGCATGAACCTCCGCATGTTCGATCGCCAGCAGGCGATCGAACATGCGGAGGTTCATGCGGTATCCCTCCAGGGCGGCATCGGCGGCCAGATCGGCGGGCCAGCCCTGGCGGATCAGGCTCTCCACCAGGCCGGGGAAGTCGAAGCCGAGCGACATCGAGATCACCTGGGCGCCGGAGCGGGAAGCCCATTCGATGCCGTTGAAGAGCATCTCGGAGCCGCCCGAGCCGTCGTCGCCGAGCACCTTGCCGATCAGGCCCCGGCCCACCCCGGGGGCCACCCCGATGCGGCGGCCGTCGACAGGGCGTCCGAACACGGTGCCGGCGCAGTGGGTGCCGTGCCCCTGCCGATCACCGTTGCCGGAGCCGCTGAAGTCCTCCTCCTCGAGGGTGACACCCACAAAGGCGGAATGGCCGGCATCGATGCCGGTGTCCAGGATCGAGACACTGACCCCCTCGCCGTCGTAGCGGCTGGCGTCGGCGCCCACGGCCCGCACCCCCCAGGTGGACCCGGTGCCCGAGTCGCCTGGAGTGCTGACGAGGCGGGGACGGATCAGGCGGGTGGGGATGGAGCGGGCCACACCGAGCACCCCCGGGTCGCGGGAGGCCTCTCGCAGGTCGAGGGCGTCGAGGGCCTCCACCGTGATCGAGGGCTCGGGGGGGAGGCTGGTGGCGGCGCCGGTCCCGAAACTCTCCAGGGCCAGGGAAGGGGCGCCCCAGGGTGTGGCCAATCCGGCGCCCCGGCGGGGTTGATTCAGATCACGAAGTAGAATGAAGTCCTGTGACATACCCATCGGCTTGTACTCGCGACCTTGGCCGTTCTGGTGTTACTCGGCATTAGAAATCCAGTCAAGTTGCCATGATCGACGCGGGCCTTGATCTTCAGCAGCACCCTCACCTTCGCCGCCAGGTTCATCACCGATGGCTCCCGCACCTGAGCGGCCCGGCAAGCGAAGCCGCCACCAGCCCGCTCGGCCGCCCCGGGGTCCACGGTATGCCTGGAATCGTCATGACGATTGATGTCGGAGGGGACCAACTCCTGAACGGTTCGTACGTGTTGCATCGGTCGCCATGATTATCGATTCCTCCTTCATGCAGCTGCTCGAGGCCACCGAAGCACGCTTTCGCGATCGCCGGCAGGTCCGCGCCGACCACCAGCAGCTGGTCGGCAGCGGCCGCGTGGCCGAGGCCAACCCGGAGGAGCTGGTGGCCTGCCGGATCGCCCGGCTCGGCGGCGGCGGTGGACCGGGCCGGACCGCGCCGACCCTGCAGCGGGGCCTGGAGCGCGTGATGGGCTTCAACGACCTGATGAGCATCCGCTTCCTGGAGGACGGGCTGCGCAAGTCCATGGCCGTGGCCCGGATCCGGATCGCCGCGGCGGATGGCACCGTGCGGGGGTACGGCACCGGCTTTCTGGTCTCGCCCCGGTTGCTGCTCACCAACCAGCACGTGCTGCCCACCCTGGAGGTGGCCGCCGGCAGCCAGGCGGAGTTCAACTATCAGCTGCGGATCGACGGAACGCTGCGGCCATCCCAGACCTTCGCTCTCGAGCCCGGCCGCTTCTTCCTGGCTGATCAGGGGCTGGACTACGCCCTCGTGGCCGTCCGGCCCGACGCCGGCCTGGCCGCCTTCGGCTGGCTGCCGCTGATCGAGGAGCAGGGCAAGGTGCTGGTGGGGGAGTGGGTGAACATCGTGCAGCACCCCAACGGCGAGCCCAAGCAGCTGGCGATCCGCGAGAACCGGGTCATCGATGAACTGGACCTCTTTCTCCACTACCTCACCGACACGGCGCCCGGATCCTCCGGTTCGCCGGTGTTCAACGATCAGTGGGAAGTGGTGGCCCTGCACCATTCCGGCGTGCCGAAACGAACCGCCGGCGGCCAGATCCTCTCGATCGACGCCCGTCCCTGGGAGCCGTGGATGGGGGAACACCGCATCGCCTGGGTCGGCAACGAGGGCATCCGCGCCAGCCGCCTGGTGGCCCATATCCGCTCCCAGGCCGAAGCCGACCCCCGGCTGCAACCCCTGGTCCACGAGCTGCTGGAGGCGCGAGCGCCGGCGCCGGACCCGGACGGGACCCCGCTCCCCTCGGTGGTCCCTCCGCCGGTTTCCCGGCCGCTGCCGCCGGAGCTGGTGGTCCCGCCGGGGGGAAGCCGCTGGACGATCCCGCTCACCCTCAGCCTGACCCTGGGGGAGATGCCGGGCCCCGTCGAGCCTGCCGCCCTGCGACAGGCGCTGATCGACCTGGCCGAAGCCGCCCGGCGCCCCTACTTCGACGCCAGGGCCGATCAGGAGGCGGCCGAGACCTACTACGCCGGGATCGCGGCGGATGGTTCCAGCGGCGATCGCTTCGAGTCCCTCAGTGCCCTGCTGCGCTCGAGCCACACGCGAACCGTCTCCTACAGGCCGGCGGAGCATCTCTACCCGTGGGTGGATCTCCACCCGGATCTGCGTCTGCGCAGCATCTATTCCGGTCAGGAGTTCGATCCGGCGGCGCTGATCCGCGAGGACTTCCGCATCGACCAGGAGCGGAGCCATCAGCTGGAGGCCTTCCTGGGGCGTGAAACGGCGGGCCTCCACCCCCTGACGGCCCGGCAGATCACCGAACAGCGGGAGGGGCTGGAGGCCGCCCTGCCCTACAACTGTGAGCATGTGGTCCCCCAGTCCTGGTTCAACCGCCGGGAGCCGATGCGCGGCGACCTGCACCATCTGTTCACCTGCGAGCGGCGGTGCAACAGCTTTCGCAGCAACATCCCGTACGACGAGTTCCCCGATTTCAACGAGGCCGTGCTGGATCCGTGCGGCAAGCGTGTCGACAATCGGTTCGAGCCGCTGCGGGGCAAAGGCCCGGTGGCCCGGGCGGTGTTGTACATCCTGCTGCGTTACCCCGGCCTGGTGGGAGATCAGGCCGGCGAGATGCCCGCCGCCCGCCTGCCCACCCTGCTGGCCTGGCACCGCGACCATCCCGCCGAGCTCTACGAGAAGCACCGCAATGCGGCCATCTTCGCGCTCCAGGGGAACCGCAACCCCCTGATCGATCAGCCGGATTGGGCCGATCGGATCGCGTTCCAACGGGGGATGGGTTGAGGGGAGGAGCAGCGGTGTGCCCCGCGGATCTCGGCCGCATACCCGGCGTCTTCGGTGCCGAAGACCCGGTCCCAGAGGGTGAAGTAGAGCCCGAAGTGCACCCGCTGCCGGGCGTGATGGATCGAGTGGTGGGCCGGACCGATCACCCAGCGGCCGAGCCAGTGATGGGGAAAGCGCAACGGCAGGTGGTCGAGCCCCAGATGGTTCACGATCGCCCACACCGTCATGGTGGTGAGCACCGCCAGCAGCGTGACCAGGTGCAGCGGCAGCAGCATCACCAGGGCGATCAGAAACAGCGCCTGCACCAGGGCCTCGAGCGGATCGAAGGCGAAGGAGGTCCAGGGGG
>CAYGQY010000266.1:0-3454 GCA_964352195.1 uncultured bacterium | reverse complement strand
GAGCAGGGCCCCAAGACCGGCCCTGCCCAGCAGGCCTCCGATCGGATTGGGATCCGCTCCGCCCGGTCCGGCCAGCCAGAGCGGCACGGTGGGGTCGATCTGGAGCGGACCGGCCAGCAGCGAGAACCATCCCCCCACCAGACCACCATGCAGACCGACGGCCCCCCACAGGGAGCCGCGATCGGCCCGGCGTTGCAGCCCCAGGGCCAGCCCCAGCAGCAGCAGGCCCACCAGCAAGCCGGCCATCGGCGCGAAGCCCAGGTTGAAGCGGGTGTGGGCCAGGCTGAACACCACCGCCTGGGCGATCAGGGCCCGTTGATCGCCCAGGCGGCCTCCCCCCAGGCGCAGGCTCAGCTCGCCCCAGAGCCAGCCTCGGAACACCAGTTCTTCCGCGAAGCCGACCCCCAGGATCAGCAGGACGGCATTGCCCACTTCGGCCGGCGTCAGTCCGCCGCTCCAGCGGGCCTGACCACGGATCAGCAGCAGGCCCGCCACCAGCAGGAGCAGCAGCAGGGCCATGATCAATCCCCGCAGCAGGGAGCGCAGGCCGACAGCCCAGCCCACGGCCACGCCGAGCGCCCGCCAGGGCCGGGGCTCACCCCAGACCGTCCCCAGGCGCAGCGGCAGGGTCAGGAGCAGCAGGGCGAAGGACACGACCGTGCCCAGCAGGGCGATCTGATCGGCTCGCCAGCCGCCCAGCACTCCGACCGCAGCGACAGGTTGCACGGCCAACCAGCCGAGGCCGTAGAGCAGCGGCAGATAGAGCAAGGTGCCGATCCAGCCCAGCCAGGCCCGCCTTGGCACTCAGCTCTCCGGCTCGATCGTGCTCGTGAGCCCCTTGGCCTTGAGCGTCTCGCTGTAGAACTCAGCGGGCTCCAGATCGCAGACGATCACCAGACCCACGCCCGTGTTGTGGGCTTCGAGCATCACGGCGATGGCGTCCTGCTCACTGAGGGACGGCACCACCTGGCGCAGGGTGGTGACCACATACTCCATCGAGTTGACCGGGTCGTTGTGCAGCAGGACCCGGTAGCGGGGGGAGGGCTTGCGGACCCGCTGCACCTCCTTCTCGATCACCGCGGCCCCCCCCGGGGAGCGGGTTGGGGTGCAAACAGCCGTTGGCGCCGGAACAGGCATGGGTGTCGCTGTCGACAGGGCCCGATCGCTCAGGAGCGTAGCCAAATTACGCGGCCCTCCCCGGGGTGGTAGGCAGCAGCGAGCCCCGGGCGATCCGGGCCATGGCCTCCTCCACGTTGAGCCGGCTGTTGAAGGCCGAGAGACGGAAGTACCCCTCCCCGGCGGAGCCGAAGCCGCTGCCGGGGGTTCCCACCACGTGGGCCTCGGCGAGGAGGCGATCGAAGAAGGCCCAGGAATCGAGGCCGGCCGGCGTGCGCAGCCACACGTAGGGGGCGTGCTCCCCTCCGTAGACCTCCAGCCCCGCTGCGCTCAGCTCCCGGCGCATGATCGCGGCGTTCTCCATGTAGAACCTGGTCAGCGCCTTCACCTGGGCCCGGCCTGCCTCCGAGTAGACGGCTTCGGCACCCCGCTGCACGATGTAGCTCACGCCGTTGAACTTGGTGCTCTGCCGACGGTTCCACAGCCCCCACAGCTCCACCGCCTCTCCGTCGGCGGTCGTGCCGCTCAGCCCCCGCGGCACCACGGTGAAGGCGCAGCGGGTTCCGGTGAATCCCGCAGTCTTGGAGAAGGAGCGGAATTCGATCGCGCAGCGGCGGGCTCCCTCGATCTCGTAGATCGAATGGGGGAGCTCGGGATCGCGGATGAAGGCTTCGTAGGCCGCGTCGAAGAGGATCAGGGCATCATGCGCGAGGGCGTAGGTGACCCAGCGGTGGAGCTGGGCCCGGGTGGCCACGGCTCCGGTTGGGTTGTTCGGGAAGCAGAGATAGATCAGGTCGACCCGGCCCTCGGGCAGCGGAGCTTCGAACCCATTGGCGGCGGTGATCGGCAGGTAGGTGAGACCGCCGTAGCGGCCGGCGTCGTCGGCCTCGCCGGTGTGCCCCGCCATCACATTGCTGTCCACGTACACCGGGTAGACCGGATCGGTCACAGCGATGCGGTTGTCCGGCCCGAGGATGTCGAGGATGTTGCTGCTGTCGCACTTCGAACCGTCGGAGATGAAGATCTCGTCGGCGCTGATCGGGCAGCCGCGGTCCTGGAAGTCATGGCGGGCGACCGCTTCCCGCAGCCAGGGGTACCCCTGCTCGGGGCCGTAGCCGTGGAACCCCTCCCGGCTCCCCATCGCCTCGATCGCCTCCGCCATCGCCGTCCGGCAGGCGGCCGGCAGGGGTTCGGTCACATCCCCGATGCCCAGGCGGATCAGCCGGGCCTCGGGATGGGCCTCCGCGAAGGTCGTCACCCGGCGGGCGATCTCGGGAAAGAGGTAGCCCGCCCTGAGCTTCCGATAGTTGCCGTTGATCTGGACCACTGCCGCGCCCGCTGCTTCTGCTGCCGGGCATCCTCCTATGGCGCCGGGTCGGGTGGCGGTTGGGCGGCCGGCAGTATCCGCCCTGCATACGATCGGGATGAGCCCCTGCCCCTGCCGCCGTGACCGTCGCCCCCGCGAGCGAGCCGATCGGGCACCGGCCCGTCGCCTTTGATCGGCTGGTGGGCCGCGACATCGCCCGGCCGGGGCGCTACCTGGGCCATGAGCGGGGGGTGGAACCCCGCGACTGGCAGGCCGCCGCCGTGCGCTGGGCACTCACCTACCCCGATCTCTATGAGGTGGGCGCCAGCAACCTGGGTCACATCATTCTCTATTCCATCCTCAACACGGTTCCCGGGCAGCTCTGCGATCGGGCCTATCTACCGGCGGCCGACCTCTCCGCCCGGCTCAGGCAGAGCGGGGAGTCCCTGTTCGGTGTGGAGAGCCGCCGGCCCCTGGCGGCCTTCGATCTGCTGGGATTCAGCCTCAGCTATGAGCTGGGCGCCACCAACATCCTGGAGATGCTGGATCTGGCCCGAGTGCCGATCCACGCCGCTGCCCGGGGTGATCTCCCCCTGGCCGATCCGGGCGCGCCGCCGCTGATCTTCGCCGGTGGCCCCACCGCCACCAGCAACCCCGAGCCCTATGCCGCGTTCTTCGATTTCATCGCCCTCGGGGACGGCGAGGAGTTGCTGCCCGAGATCGGTCTGGTGGTGGCCGAAGGCAAGGCGGCCGGTCTGAGCCGATCGGACCTGCTGCGGGATCTGGGCCAGGTGCCGGGGGTCTACGTGCCGGCGCTCTACGCCCCCGGGCCCGATGGCGTCACCCTGGCGCCGCTGCTGCCGGAGCTGCCGCAGCGGGTGCTGCGCCGGGTGGCCACCCCCATGCCCCACTACGGCATGGGCCTGGTGCCCCACATCGAAACCGTCCACGACCGGCTCACGATCGAGATCCGCCGGGGCTGCACCCGCGGCTGCCGCTTCTGCCAGCCGGGCATGCTCACCCGCCCGGCCC
>CAYGQY010000265.1:0-3484 GCA_964352195.1 uncultured bacterium | reverse complement strand
CCCCGGCCCGCCGCACCCAGCAGGCTCCGACGCCGTCGCGGGTGAGCAGGGCGATCACCTCGCTCAATGGGGCGGTCTCCTCCAGGGGATGGAGCCGCTCGGCGGGCACCATCAGGTCGGCCACGGTGAGGGTGAGCTGCTTGCCGAGCGCGCCGGCCGGGTGATTGAGGGCGAAGTCCGCCGGTGAGATGCCCCGCCGCTCCATCCAGACGGCCGCCAGGGCATCCCCGATCGCCATCGCCACCGCCGTGCTCGCCGTGGGGGCCAGGTTGAGCGGGCAGACCTCGCGGTCCACGGACCCGTCGAGCACCACATCGCAGCCCCGGGCCAGGCTGGAGGCCACCCGGCCCACCAGGGCGATCCGGGCGGTGCCCCGCCGGCGCAGGTGGGGGAGGATCTCGACGAGCTCCTGGGTTTCCCCGCTGTTGGAGAGCAGCAGGGCCACGTCCTCGGGGGCCACCACCCCCAGATCCCCGTGCAGGGCGTCGAGGGGATTGAGGTACAGGGCCATCAGGCCGATCGAGGAGAAGGTGGCGGCGATCTTGCGCGCCACGATCCCGCTCTTGCCCACGCCCGTGATCACCAGCTTGGCGCGCTGATCGGCGCAGCGATTGAGCAGGTCCAGGGCGGCATCCACCTGGGGGCCGTCGAGCCGCTCGGCCGCGGCCGCGATCGCCGCGGCCTCCTCCTGCAGACAACGCGTCAGTGCCGACATCCCCGGGTCCCTGATCTGGGCGGACTGTATGGCTGGCGGGTGGTGGCCCAGGGTGCCCTCAGAGGCGGGCCAGGGCCGTGCGCACCTCGCGGGCGTCCTGCTTGCGTTTCTCCTCCTGACGTTTGTCATGCAGTTTGCGGCCCTTGGCCAGCCCCAGGCTGAGCTTGATCCAGGAGCCCTTCAGGTGCAGGTTGAGGGGGATCAGGGTCAGACCTTTCTGATCGAGCGCCACCCGCAGGCGATCGATCTCGCGGCGATGGGCCAGCAGCTTGCGCACCCGCAGCGGTTCGTGGTTGAAGTAGGCGCCGGCAGTGCTGTGGGGGGAGATGTGCACGTTGTGGAGCTGCAGCTCCCCGCTGCGGATCAGGCAGAAGCCGTCGCGCAGGTTGGCTTTGCCGACGCGGATGGACTTCACTTCGGTGCCCACCAGTTCAATGCCGGTCTCGAGGGTCTCGAGAATCTCGTACTGATGGCGGGCGAAGCGGTTGTCAGCCAGCAGCCGGTTGGCGGCATCCCGCGCCGCCCGGGCCGCTTTCTTGCCGGCGGCTTTCGCCATCGCTGTGCCCTTGCCGGTTCCTTCCCTTCGACCCTATCGAGGCCCCGGTCTGCCTACGCTCAGGGCCATGGCGATCGTCTCCTCCGCCGACGGATCCGGGGCCAGGCGGTCGCCCCGCCTGGTCGATCCCCGCACGCAGCCGGAGCCGGCTCTACCCCCCGAAGCAGGTGTCGTCGGCCGGGAGGATGGCCTGCGTCCGCGGCACCTGAGCGACTACATCGGCCAGCGGGAGCTCAAGCAGGTGCTCGGGATCGCCGTGGAGGCCACCCTGGCCCGTGGCGAGGCGCTCGATCACGTGCTGCTCTACGGCCCCCCCGGCCTGGGCAAGACCACCATGGCCCTGGTGCTGGCCCAGGAGCTCGGGGTGCGCTGCCGCATCACCAGCGCCCCCGCCCTGGAGCGCCCCCGCGACATCGTGGGCCTGCTGGTGAATCTCCAGCCCCACGATCTGCTGTTCATCGACGAGATCCACCGGCTCAATCGGGTGGCCGAGGAGCTGCTCTATCCCGCCATGGAGGATTTCCGCCTTGATCTCACCGTGGGGAAGGGCACCACTGCCCGCACCCGGGCCGTGCCGCTCGCTCCCTTCACCCTGGTGGGGGCCACCACCCGGGCCGGGGCCCTCAGTTCGCCGCTGCGGGATCGGTTCGGGCTGATCCAGAGGCTCGAGTTCTATGGACTGGAGGATCTGCGGGCGATCGTGGAGCGGGCCGCCGGCCTGCTCTCCCTGCAGCTGGAGCCGGAAGCGGCCCTGGAGGTGGCCCGCCGCTGCCGCGGCACCCCCCGCATCGCCAACCGCCTTCTGCGGCGGGTGCGGGACGTGGCCAGCGTGCGGGGCCAGGGCCGCATCGCCCCTGCGTTGGTGGCCGAAGCGCTCAGCCTGCACCGGGTCGACGACCGGGGCCTCGATGCCAGCGATCGGCGCCTGCTGGAGCTGCTGCTGGACGGCTACGGCGGCGGGCCGGTCGGTCTCGACACCCTGGCCGCCGGTCTCGGCGAAGATTCCACCACTCTCGAAACCGTGGTGGAGCCCTACCTGCTCCAGCTGGGTTTTCTGCAGCGCACCCCCCGCGGTCGCGTCGCCACGGCGGCGGCCCGGCGTCATCTGGGCTGGCCGGAGGCCGCCTGATGGGGCGCCGGCCCCCGGGCAGGGCTGGCCTGTGCCGGCGGAGTTCGGGCTGGCCGCTGGCCGCCGTGCTGCTGCTGGCCAGTTGGCTGTTCCTGGCGCCGGGCGCCGTGCGGGC
Source organism: uncultured bacterium (assembly GCA_964352195.1). GTDB lineage: Bacteria > Cyanobacteriota > Cyanobacteriia > PCC-6307 > Cyanobiaceae > CAYGQY01. Next base: position 969 of record CAYGQY010000265.1, on the reverse strand, counting down.
CGCTTCGGCCGGTGCCTCGGGGCGCAGCGGCCCGGAGGCACCGCTGGCGGAGTTGTTCGGCCAGGCTCTCGAGGCCAGCCGCGACGGGCGGTTCGGGGACGCTCTGCCCCTCTGGGACCGGGTGCTGGAGCGCTCTCCCGAGGACGCTTCCGCCTGGAGCAACCGGGGCAACGTCCAGCTGGCCCTGGGTCGCCCCGAAGCCGCCATCGCCGATCAGGACCGGGCCATGGCCCTCGAGCCGGCCAGTGCGGATCCCCACCTCAACCGGGGCACCGCCGAGGAGGCGCTGGGCCGCTGGGAGGAGGCCGCCGCCGACTACGGCTGGATCCTTGAGCGGGACCCCGCGGACGCGTCGGCCCTCTACAACCTGGGCAACGTGGAGGGATCACTCGGCCACTGGCCCCAGGCCCGCCGCTGCTTCGAGGCGGCCGCGGCGGCCCGGCCCGGCTTCGCCATGGCCCGGTCCAGCGCCGCCCTGGCGGCCTTCCAGCTGGGTGACCTGGCCCAGGCCGAACGGGACCTGCGCAATCTGGTGCGCCGGTATCCCCTGTTCGCCGACGCCCGGGCCGCTCTCACCGCCCTGCTCTGGCGTCGCGGCGCCGCCGGAGAGGCCGAGAGCAACTGGGCGGCGGCCTCCGGACTGGATGCCCGCTACCGCCAGCCAGAATGGCTTCTGGAGATACGGCGCTGGCCACCCGGGCCGGTCCACGCTCTCGAGGATTTTCTCCACCTGGTCAGTCGATGAGTCCTGCTGCCGCTCCCCCCTCCCCGGGGTCCCACCCGCTCGTCACCGATGGCGCCGGGGACAGCGTGGTCGGCGGAGCGGCGGTGCTCTGGAGGCGGCACGGCCTGGACCGCGCCCTGGAGGAGGCATTGCCGGAGCTGGTGGGCCTGCGCCGCCACATCCATGCCCACCCGGAGCTGAGCGGCGGCGAACACCAGACGGCGGCCCTGGTGGCCGGTGAGCTG
>CAYGQY010000264.1:0-3491 GCA_964352195.1 uncultured bacterium | reverse complement strand
CAGATGGCGCAGGCTCATGCCGCCCTCCCCTGCCGCCAGCCCATCCCTCAGCCCTCTCCGATCCGCCAGACGTTCAGACCCGCCCGGCGCGCGGCGTCCGCATCGGCGATCGCCCGCAGATCGAACAACCAGGCAGGACGCCGCATGCGTGCCGCGATCGTGCTCCAGTCCAGCTGACGGTACAGCGTCCATTCGGTCAGCAGGATCACCGCGTCCGTCCCGCTGACGGCCTCGAGCGGATCGGCCGCCGCCTCCCAGCGGCCCGGATCCCCCAGATCCGCGGAACCGATGCCGGGGGCCTGGCCAAGGTCGGCGCTGATCTGGGCGGCGCTCACCTTGGGATCGTGAATCGCCAGATGGGCGCCCTCCTCCAGCAGATCGCGGCAGACGTCGATTGCCGGGGAGGCGCGGGTGTCGTTGGTGTCGGCCTTGAAGGCGAACCCCAGCACGGCCAGGCGCTTGCCGCTCACAGTGCCGAACAGCCGCTGCACCACCAGCCGGGCCAGGCGCCGCTGCTGCCAGGTGTTGAGTTCCACCACCTGCTCCCAGTAATGGGCCGGCGCCTCGAGTCCGTAATGGCGGCAGAGGTACACCAGGTTGAGGATGTCCTTGCGGAAGCAGCTGCCGCCGAAGCCTGGGCCGGCGGCGAGAAACTTGGCTCCGATGCGGCTGTCGGCACCGATCGCCCGGGCCACCTCCTTCACATTGGCTCCGGTGGCTTCGCAGAGGGCGCCGATCGCGTTGATCGAGGAGATCCGCTGGGCCAGGAAGGCGTTGGCGGTGAGCTTGGAGAGCTCACTGCTCCAGAGATTGGTGCGCAGGATCCGCTCCGGCCGCACCCAGTGGGCGTAGATGGTGGCCAGGGCCTCGATGGCGGAGGCATCCTCGCCGCCGATCAGCACCCGATCGGGGTTCTCCAGATCCGCGATGGCGGTGCCCTCGGCCAGGAACTCGGGGTTGGAGAGCACCGAGAAGCTCTGGGCGGCTCCATTGCCGTTCCCGCTGGCGCCCGCCAGGATCTCCTGGATCGTTTCGGCCGTGCGCACCGGCAGGGTGCTCTTCTCCACCACGATCGTGTGCCCCCGGGCGGTGGCGGCCACCTGGCGGGCGGAAGCCTCGATCCAGCGCAGATCGGAGGCCTGCCCCGCCCCCAGCCCCCGCTGCTTGGTGGGCGTGTTCACCGACAGGAAGACCATGTCGGCGGCGGCGATCGCCGCCTCCACCTCGGTGCTGAAGTGCAGATTGCGGCCGCGGCAACGACCCACCACCTCCGCCAGACCGGGTTCGTACACCGGCAGCCGGCCCAGGTCCTCGTCGTTCCAGGCGGCGATGCGCGCCGCATTGAGATCCACCAGGGTGACCTGGAGATGGGGGCAGCGATCGGCGATCACCGCCATGGTCGGCCCCCCCACATAGCCCGCACCGATGCAGCAGATGGTGCGGACCAAGGCCACGTCACCCATCGAGGGTCTCCTTGCTGGGGCGAGTCTCCCACATGGATCCGAAGGGGATTCCCCGCTCAGGCCGCCTCCGGGTCCGAGGCGCCGGCGGCCGGTCCGGGACCGGTGCGCAGCCGCTCCAGCAGGCCCTCGGGCGTGAGGCGACTCTCCCCGGTCCGCTGCCGCAGATCCTTGAGCAGCAGCTGTCCCTGGGCGGCCTCGTCCTCGCCGATCAGCACGGCCCAGCTGGCCCCGGAGCGGTCGGCCCGGCGGAGCTGCTTGCCGAAGGCGGCTCCCGAGGGATCCAGCTCCGTGGCCAGGCCCGCCTGGCGCAGCCGCCGGGCCAGCCGCAGCGCCTCCAGTTCCGCCGCCTCCCCCCGGCTCACCACATAGACCAGCGGCACTGCCGGGGGCGGGATCCGACCGCTGGCGGCCGCCTGCGCCAGCAGCAGCACCAGGCGCTCCATCCCGATCGCCCAGCCCACCGCGGCGGTGGCAGGCCCGCCCAGCTGCTCCACCAGGCCGTCGTAGCGGCCGCCCCCACAGACGGTGGCCTGGGCGCCGAGCTGGCTGCTGGTGATCTCGAAGGCGGTGTGGGCGTAGTAGTCGAGGCCCCGCACCAGGGACGGGTTGAGCCGGTAGGGGATCTCCAGCCGCTCGAGGCAGCGGAGCACGCGCTCGAAGCGCGCCCGGCTGGCGGGGGCCAGGCTGTCGATCAGCTGGGGGGCACCGCCGAGGGCGGCGCGGGTGTCGGGGTGCTTGCTGTCGAGCACGCGCAGGGGGTTGGTGGCGATCCGCTCCCGGGCTTCGGGATCGAGCGCGCCGCGGCGCTCCTCCAGCCAGTCCACCAGGCGCTGGCGGTAGGCGGCACGGTCGGCCGGATCCCCCAGGCTGTTGAGCTCGAGCTCCAGGCCGGCGATGCCGAGCGCTCCCAGCAGGTCCCAGGCGATCGCGATCGCCTCGGCATCGCTGCGGGGATCGGCAAACCCCAGCAACTCGATGCCCAGCTGGTGGAACTGGCGCTGGCGGCCGGCCTGGGGGCGCTCGTAGCGGAACATCGGGCCGCCATACCAGAGCCGCCGGGGGCCCTGGCTGAGCAGGCCGTGCTGCAGGGTGGCCCGCACCACCGACGCCGTGCCCTCCGGCCGCAGGGTGCAGCTGCGCTGGCCCCGGTCCTCGAAGCTGTACATCTCCTTGCCCACCACATCGGTGGCGGTGCCGATGCCCCGTGCGAACAGCTCGGTGGCCTCCAACAGCGGCGTGCGGATCTCGGCGAGCCCGGCGCGGTGGAACTGGTCACGGGCGCACTGCTCCAGGTGCTGCCAGAGGCCGATCTGCTCCGGCAGCAGATCCACCATGCCCCGCAGGCTCTGCAGCTGGTCCACACCCGATCCCCGCACCGGTGCTCAGTTTGCGGGATGGGGGAGGACCGCCGGGGCCGGAGCCGGGCTCAGCGCAGGCCCAGCCACTTGTGGGCCTGCAGGCTGAGCCGCCAGTCGGGGTGGCGGCGCACGAAGTCAATCGCCAGCTCCTGGCCGGGCCCGCTCTGCCAGCCCGGCTGCAGGGTCAGCACAGCCGAGCCCCCGGTCCCCTCCTGCTCCGCCCTCACCTGCTCGGCCATCGCCTGGGCGAAGTCCAGATCCACGGCCTCGTGCACCACCACCTTGAGCTCGTCGCAGGCCGCCAGCAGAGCCGGGGTGGGCGGGCGGTGCCGCTTGGGCGAGAGGGTGATCCAGTCGAAGCCCCCCGAGAGCGGATCGACGCCGCTGGTTTCCAGATGCAGGGGGAGGCCGCTCTCGGCCAGGGCCCGGCAGAGGGCCCCGAGGTCGTGGTGGAGCGGTTCACCACCGGTGACCACCAGGAAAGCCGCCCCAGCCGTGCGGGCGGCGCAGGCCTCCGCGGCCAGCTCCGCCAGGCGGCGGCGGGGATGGCCCCCGGCCGGCCAGGAGGGCTTGGTGTCACACCAGGGGCAGCCCACCGTGCACCCCCCCAGGCGCAGGAAGAAGGCGCTGCGGCCCGCATGAACGCCTTCCCCCTGCAGGGAATGGAAGG
>CAYGQY010000263.1:0-3492 GCA_964352195.1 uncultured bacterium | reverse complement strand
GGCCACCAGCAACCGCCGGGCGAGGGGATCCAACCAATGCCCCTGGGCCATGGCGGCGCTGGTGGCGACATGTTCTGAGGCCGAAGTTAGCGGTAGCGCCGAACCATTACGTCAATCCACACTCCCCGCCCGGCTGGGGTGGAACCCAGAATCACCTGGAACGCCCCCTGCCTGAGCCACCCGATGGGCTTTTTCGAATCCGAGATCGTGCAGGACGAGGCCCGGCGTCTCTTCGTCGACTACCAGCAGCTCACCCAGCTGGGCGGCGATTACGGCAAGTTCGATCGGGAAGGCAAGAAGCTGTTCATCGACCGGATGGAGGGGTTAATGGACCGCTACCACGTGTTCATGAAACGCTTCGAGCTCTCCGAGGATTTCCAGGCCAAGCTCACCGTCGAGCAGCTGCGCACCCAGCTCGGCCAGTTCGGCATGACTCCGGAACAGATGTTCGGGCAGATGCAGCAGACCCTGGAGCGGATGAAGCGCGAGCTGGAGGCCGCCGGCTGAAAGGCCGCCGTCGGCCGCAGCTCGCCGCCTCCGGGCCGGAGGGTGGGGGTCAGGGGCTGCCTACGATCGCCTGGATGGGGCTTGCAGGGATGGGGAAAGCATTGCCGGCCTGGCTGGAGCGTGGACTGGCCGATCTGTTCCCGGCCGGCACCTCGTCCGATCCCGATCAGGCGCTGACGGCCCGGCTCGAGCAGGCCGCTCGGGAGGACCGGCCGTTGCGGGTGAAGCTGGGCATCGACCCCACGGGCAGCGAGATCCATCTGGGCCACTCGATCCTCTTCCGGAAGCTGCGGGCCTTCCAGGACGCCGGCCACACCGCCGTGCTGATCATCGGCGATTTCACCGCCCGCATCGGCGACCCCACCGGCAAGAACGCCACGCGGGTGCAGCTGGGCGCGGCCGAGGTGGAGGCCAACGCCGCGACCTACCTGGCCCAGCTGGGCCAGGGGCAGCCACCCGAGCGCGCCCTGCTGGATTTCACCACTCCGGGCCGGCTGGAGGTGCGCCGCAACGGCGACTGGCTCTGCGGGCTCGACCTCCCCCGGGTGATCGAACTGCTGGGCATCAGCACGGTCGGCCAGATGCTGGCCAAGGAGGACTTCTCCAACCGTTACGGCTCCGGCAGCCCGATCTCCCTGCATGAATTCCTCTACCCCCTGCTGCAGGGCTACGACTCGGTGGCGGTTGAGGCCGACCTGGAGCTGGGCGGCACCGACCAGAAGTTCAACGTGGCGATGGGGCGCGATCTGCAGCGCCATTTCGGCCAGAGGCCCCAGTTCGGAGCGCTGCTGCCGATCCTGCCAGGGCTCGACGGGGTGCAGAAGATGAGCAAGAGCCTCGGCAACACAGTGGGCCTCAGCGAGGACCCGCTCTCGATGTACTCCAAGCTCGAGAAAGTGCCCGACGCGCTGATCGATCAGTACGCGACCCTGTTGACCGGCCTGGAGCCTGGGGCGCTGCCCCCGAACCCGCGGGAGCGGCAGAAGGCGCTGGCGCTGGCGATCACGGCCGGCCGGCATGGGCAGGAGGCCGCCGCGGCCGCCCAGGCCGATGCCGCCCGGCTGGTGGCGGGCGGGCAGTGCCCCGAGGTCCGGGCCCAGGCAACCGCCCACGCCTCCCCAGGCTCAGCCCCGCCGCTCAGGCTACCCACCGTGCCCGAGGCCTCCCTGGCGGCCGTGTCCTTCCCGGCCAAGGCGTTCTATCTGCTCAGGGCGGTCGGGGTCTGCGCCAGCAGCAGCGAGGCGCGCCGTCAGATCCAGGGGGGAGGGGTGCGGCTTGATGGCGACAAGCTAACCGATGCCGACCGGCAGTTCGCGGCGGCCTCCGAACTGGAGGGGCGGGTGCTCCAGCTGGGCAGGAAGACCTTCCGGCGCCTGGTGGCGTGAGCAGCGACCCCGCCCGGGCTCCCGAGGCCGGCAGCGCACCCGCCGAGCGGGTCATCCTCGCGCTCGATCGCCCCGACGCGGCCAGTGCCCTCGCCCTGGCGACGGGGATCCCCGAGCTGCGCTGGGTGAAGGTGGGCCTCGAGCTCTTCAGTGCCGCGGGGCCCGCGGTGGTGCGGGACCTGCGCCATCTGGGCCTGCGGGTGTTCCTCGACCTCAAGTTCCACGACATCCCCGCCACCATGGCCGGCGCCTGCCGCAGCGCGGCTGGGCTGGGGGCCGAGCTGATCACGGTGCACGCCTGCGCGGGAGCCGAGGCCCTGGCGGCGGGCCAGGCCGGAGCCCTGGAGGGAGCAGCGGCGGCGGGCCAGGACATCCCCACGCTGCTGGCGGTCACCGTGCTCACCAGCTGGGAGCCGGCACGGTTCGCCGCCGAACTGGGCATCGCCGAACCGCCTGCGGCCCGCGTGAACCGTCTGGCGGCCCTGGCGGCAGCGTCCGGGATCGGCGGGGCGGTCTGCTCTCCCCTGGAGGTCGCGGCGCTGCGGGCGGCCCATCCCGCCCCCTTCGCCCTGGTCACGCCCGGCATCCGTCCCAGCGGTGCGCCCCGCGGGGATCAGCGGCGGGTGATGACACCGGCGGACGCGATCGCCGCGGGCGCCAGCCGGCTGGTGATCGGCCGACCGATCGCCGCCGCGGCGGATCCGGCCGCGGCCTTTGCCGCCTGCTGCGCTGAGCTGAGCTGAGCTGAACGGTCCTGCGGCGGCCAGGGCGGCCCCGGCCTGGGTCGGCGCCGCCCTGGCCATACTTGAGCTCCTCACCCCGATCCCTGCCGGGCCTGGCCGATGCGACGGATCCTTGCCCCCCTGGTGGCCCTGTTGCTGCTGCTCGTTCCCGTCCATGGGGCCCTGGCCGCCCGGCCCGGCTTCAGCCTGCCGCCACTCCCCTATCCCGCCGAGGCGCTGGAGCCGGTGATCGATGCCAGAACGATGGCGCTCCACCACGATCGTCATCACCAGGCCTATGTGGACAACCTCAACGCCGCCGTGACCAGGAATCCCGGCCTGCGGGGGCTGGGGCTGGAGGAGCTCCTGGCACAGGCCTCCCAGCTTCCAGCCACCGCGCGCAACAACGCTGGCGGCCACTGGAACCATTCCTTCTTCTGGCCCTCCCTGAGCCGGCCCGGGGCGGGAGGGGAGCCCTCGGAAGCGCTGCAGGCGGCCGTGGAGCGGGACTTCGGCTCGATCGAGCAGCTCCGGGCGGCGTTCCAGGCTGCCGGCCTGGGACGCTTCGGTTCGGGCTGGGTGTGGTTGATCACCACACCCGAGGGAGCGCTCCAGGTGGTGAGCACCCCGAACCAGGACAACCCCCTGATGGACCTGGCGACCGAACGGGGCACACCGCTGCTGGGAAACGATGTCTGGGAGCACGCCTACTACCTGGGCTACCAGAACCGTCGGGCCGACTACCTCGAGGCCTGGTGGTCGCTGGTCGACTGGTCGGTGGTGTCCCGCCGCTACGCCGACAGCCGGGCCGGATGACCTCCGGTCGGGTCCTGCCCGGTCAGACTCCGGCTTCCACCGGCCCGCCCGCCGAGCACCCA
>CAYGQY010000262.1:0-3506 GCA_964352195.1 uncultured bacterium | reverse complement strand
CGTTCGATCCGGTTCCCTGGCTCTGCTGCTCTGGAGGCTGCTGCGGCCCCGGCCGGATGGGGGCTGCTATGCCCTGACCTGCCGCTCGGCGGCCTGAACACCGGGGCCGGCCTCCGCATCCGTTTCGGCCTCGATCGCCGCGACGGCCAGGCGTGTGGCGATCACGGCATCGGGGTTGAGGCAGATCGAGTCGATCCCTTCGCTCACCAGGAAACGGGCGAAGTCGGGATGGTCGCTCGGGGCCTGACCGCAGAGGCCGATCGGGCGGCCGCAGCGGTGGGCGGTGCGGATCGCCAGCTGGATCATGGCCTTGACGGTGGCATGGCGCTCATCGAACAGCTCCGCCACCAGGGCAGAATCGCGATCGAGACCGAGGGTCAGCTGGGTCAGATCGTTACTGCCGATCGAGAAGCCGTCAAACCGCTGGGCGAAGGCCTCCAGGCCGATCACGTTGCTGGGCAGCTCGCACATGACGTCGACCCGCAGGCCGTTCGCCCCCCGCACCAGCCCCTGGCGGGCCATTTCGGCCAGCACCCGGTCGCCCTCCTCCGGGGTGCGGCAGAAGGGCACCATCGGGATCACGTTGGTGAGCCCCATCGTCTCCCGCACCCGGCGCAGGGCCCGGCATTCCAGGGCGAAGGCGCCGCGGAACTCCGCCGAGGTGTAGCGGGAGGCGCCACGCCAGCCCAGCATCGGGTTCTCCTCCCTGGGCTCGAAGTTCCCCCCCCCCAGCAGCCGGGCGTATTCGTTGCTCTTGAAGTCGGAGAAGCGCAGGGTCACCGGCCGGGGGTAGAAGGCGGCGGCGATCCGCCCCATGCCCTGGGCCAGCAGATCCACGTAGTACTCGGCCGGGTGGGGGTAGGCGGCGGTGAGCGCGGCGATCGCTTCCCGCTCGGCTGGGTCAACGACCCGCTCCGGGTGCAGCAACGCCAGGGGATGGACCTTGATCTGGTTGGCGATGATGAACTCCAGACGGGCCAACCCCACCCCGTCGCAGGGAATGGCGGCCAGCCGGAAGGCTTCCTCCGGCCGGCCCACATGCATCAGGATCCGGGTGCGGGTGGCCGGCAGATCGGCCAGCTCCCGCTCCTCCAGGTGGAAGGGGAGCAGCCCCCGGTAGACCCGCCCTTCATCGCCTTCGCAGCAGCTGGCGGTGATCGGTTCCCCGTCGCTCAGGCGGCCGGTGGCGTCCCCGCAGCCCACGATCGCGGTGAGCCCCATCTCGCGGGCGATGATCGCCGCGTGGCAGGTGCGACCCCCCTGGTCGGTGATCACCCCGCGGGCCTTCTTCAGGATCGGCTCCCAGTCGGGATCGGTGCGTTCGGTCACGAGCAGATCCCCGTTCTCGAAGCGGTCGATCTCGGCGGCTGAGGCGATCACCCGGGCCCGTCCGCTGCACACCGAGGCGCCGACGGCCCGGCCGCGCAGGATTGGCTCCTCGGCAGGGGGGTCCAGATGCCAGCGGCGCAGCACCGTGGCCGAGCGGCGGGATTCCACGGTTTCGGGCCTGGCCTGCAGGATGAACAGCTCGCCGCTGTCGCCGTCGCGGGCCCACTCGATGTCCATCGGGGTGGGGAGGCCCCGCCGGCTGCTCGTGTGCGCTTCGATCCGGCAGGCCCAGCGGGCCAGGGTGAGGGCCTCGTCGTCGCGGAGGGCGAAGCGCCGCCGTTCCTCCTCCGGCACCGGTTCGTTGCGGGTGCCCCCATCGGCATTGACCAGGCGGATCGCCTTGCTGCCCAGGCGACGGCCCACGATCGGCTGGAATCCCTGCAGCAGGGTGGGCTTGAAGACCAGCAGCTCGTCCGGATTCACCACGCCCTGGACCACGTTCTCCCCCAGGCCGTAGGCGGCGGTGATCAGCACGGCGTCGCGGAACCCGCTCTCGGTGTCGAGGGTGAAGATCACCCCCGAGGCGCCGGTGTCGGCGCGGACCATGCGCTGCACCCCGATCGAGAGCGCCACCTCCAGCTGGTCGTAGCCGTGCCGCTGGCGGTAGGAGATGGCCCGGTCAGTGAACAGGGACGCATAACAGTTGCGGCAGGCCTCGAGCAGCGCCGCCTCCCCCCGGACGTTGAGATAGGTCTCCTGCTGTCCGGCGAAGCTGGCCTCGGGGAGGTCCTCGGCGGTGGCGCTCGAGCGCACCGCCACCGCCGGCTCCCCCAGGTTCCGGTAGGCCGTGAGGATGGCCTCCTCCAGCTCCGGGGGCAGGGGGGCGTTCCGCAGCAGCTGGCGCGCCGCCTCTCCCGCCGCCTGCAGGGCCCCCAGATCGGTGCCGTCGAGGCCCTCCAGCAGCTGCCGCAGGGGCCCCTCCAGGGCCTGGCGGCTGAGCAGGAGGCGATAGGCGGCGGCGGTGGTGGCGAATCCACCGGGCACCCGCACCCCGCTGGCGGCCAGCTCCCGGATCATCTCCCCCAGGGAGGCGTTCTTGCCACCCACCACGGCGATGGCTTCCAGCCCGACCGAGTCCAGCGGTCGGACGAGCTCAGCGGGATGGACCGGATCCGGACCCATGCGGGTCGCCGCAACGCCCCCTGCAGCCTAGGGAGCCCCACCGGAGGCGGCCGCCCCCGTAACGGGGGTGAGACGCAATTCTCCGCTGGGGGGGACTCCGGGGCTGAGATCCAGCCGGCTGGCCGCCCCCTTGAGGGCCAGCCGCTCCCCGGCCCGCCTGGCCTTCAGGGCCGGGCAGAGCTCCAGGGTCTTGGCCTTGGGATCCAGCCAGTCCAGATCCCAGAAGCGGCGGGGAACTGTTCCCTGGGAGGCCACTGCCACCAACTGGCCGGTGTCATATCCGGCGGCCTCCACCAGGCCCGGCGCCGCGCCGTAGGCCCGCTCGAACGCCTGCTCGAACCGGGACCAGCCGGGGCCACGGCTGAGCGGGTCCACGCCGAGCTGGGCGTTGGGCAGCGGATCACGGACGGGGAAGGGCCAGACCAGGGTCAGGTCAGTCGGCAGCTCCAGCTGGCTCACCGCCTCGGCCAGGGGGCTCCGGGGCGTGGTCATCACCACCAGGGCCGCTGGGGAGTACCAGTTCACGTCGTCCCGGAGCTGCTCCAGGGCCGCCGCATCGGGATCGAGGATCGCCTCGGGGTCGTTGGTGGGACCCCCCACCCAGCCCCCCTCCCCACCGATCGTCTCCACGAACCGATCGGCCAGGGCGGCGTCCTCGCTGCCGCCGTCATGGATGACCATCACCTTGGTGCGCCCCTGTTCGATCAGACCGCGGGCCAGCCGATCGGCCTCCTGGCTCCGGGGGGGCAGCAGGGGCCAGAGCCGATCCGCCCCCAGCTGGCTGGGGAGCCGTCGCACCGAGTTGCCCCGCTGCAGGGGGAGCAGAACCTGAAGGCCGCTGCTCTCGGCCAGCTGGCCGAACGGGGCGAGCGGCACCGCGGGCGGGCCGATCAGGAGCTCGGGCAACACCGAATTCTCCAGCACCGGCAAGGGATCCTGGTCGGCCGGAAGCCAGGCCAGACGCAGGGAGGGGGGCTGCACACCGCAGGCCCTGG